>JANNFM010000185.1:0-4387 GCA_031379795.1 Alphaproteobacteria bacterium | reverse complement strand
CGCCCGCATGGGCACCCTTGTCGCCCACTTGGGGGTCCCGGGGGCCGCCCCCGCGCCGGACACGCTTGGCAAGCTGCTCGGCCCCGAGCGCTTCCAGGCGCTGCGGGAGACCAAGGGCCTGGAGCACGACGGCCTGATCCTGCCTGCCGAGGTGGCCAACACCTACTACCATCTTGCGCACCAGCATCGCTCGGCCTGGACCTTCGAGCTCGACGTGCGGTCCCACTCCGACCTGGCTTGGTGGAACCACGCCGGCAGCCCGGATCTCAAATAGCCCGCCATCGGCGCTCAAAGGCCAAACAGAGGACTCGCCATGAAAGTCTACTTCGCCCCGAACTCCCGCGCCGTGCGAACGGTCTGGCTACTGGAGGAGATCGGCAAGCCCTACGAGCTGGAGCGCTTCCAGCTGGGGCAAAGAGAAATGCGCAGCCCGGAGTACACACGGATCAACCCCAACGGCCGGGTGCCGACCCTGATCGACGGCGACACGACGATCTCGGAAAGCACGGCCATCGCCCAGTACCTGGGCGCCAAGTACGCGCCTCATCTGATCCGCGGCCCGGACTCCCCGAACTTCGCCATGTACCTGCAGTGGCTGCACTACGCCGAAGGCATGATCATGCCGCCGATCAACAACTACGTGGTCGAGACGATCCTGCTGCCGCCCGACCGACGCAACCCCGAGATGGCGGCGCGAGCGCTGAAACTGCTGAACCGCACCCTTGACGCCGTGGAGGCGCACATGGCGGGGCGGGAGTACATCGCCGATGAGTTCACCGTAGCCGACACCATCACGGGCCACGCGATCATGATGGCGCGGCGCATGGGCGGGGACTTCGGAAACTGCCCCAACCTTTCCGCCTATGCTGACCGGCTGCAGGCCCGGCCGGCCTTCAAAGCCGCCGAGGCGGCGTAGTGGCCCGGGACGTCGACACCGGCGCTGCACGAGATGCTGTCGGTTCTGGAGGCCGACCCCGAGGTCCGGGTCCTCGTCCTGACGGGCGCGGGCAAGACGTTCTGCGCCGGCGGCGACCACACCTCGCAAAGCTGGAACGTAATCTGTAAATTCGAGTCATCTAAATTACTGTAATTATTGATGTTTTTATTAACGCAACGACAACGACGACCCTAGGGCCAACAGGAGAACGAACATGACCAAGACCATCGAGCTGATCTTCGATTTCGTCAGCCCCAACGCTTACCTGGTCTGGCATCCGCTACGCGAACTCGCTGCACGGCAAGGCGCAAACATCAAGATCACGCCGGTGTTCCTGGGCGGGATGCACAAATTGACGGGCAATGCCCCGCCTTTCATCCGCGACGCTGAGGTGAAGGGCAAGAATGCCTATGCCTCACTGGAAATGCAGCGCTTCATCAAGAAACACGGCCTTCACCGCTTCAGGATGAATCCCAAGTTCCCCTTCAACCCCGTGAACGTGCTGCGAATGCTGGTGTCGCTCGACGGCGAAGACCAGATCCGGTTCATCGATGCGCTAACCCCTGCGATCTGGGAAGAGGGGCTGGACGTCGCCGACACTGCGGCGGTCGCGGCCGTTTTGACCGCGGCGGGCTTCGACGCCGACGACCTCTCCGCCCGGGCTCAAGACCCGGCGATCAAGCAGGCCCTGATCGACAATACCGAAAGCGCGGTCGAGCGTGGGACCTTCGGCATTCCAACCGTCTACATCGGCGAAGAGATGTTTTTTGGCAAGGAGCGCCTGGCGCAGATTGAGGAAATGCTGGCAGACCTCTGAGAAACCGGAACGTTTTTCGGTTTTCTCGGCGGAGAGGATATCCGTCGTAGCCTGAGCGAGCCTTGGGGTTGGGCCACGTGCGTCAGACTGGAGACGAGTTGCCGTTCGACTGACAGCACCGCCGCTACCCGCCCGGGTGCAGCCCCGGAGCTTCCTGACCCGTGCGGGCGACATACTCCGAGTAGCCGCCGCCGTATTGATGGACCCCCTCAGGTGTCAGCTCCAGCACCCGGTTCGACAGGGCCGCCAGGAAATGGCGGTCGTGGCTGACGAAGAGCATGGCGCCCTCAAAGTCCGCCAGGGCGGCGACCAGCATCTCCTTTGTCACCATGTCGAGGTGGTTGGTTGGCTCGTCGAGCACCAGCAGGTTCGGGGGATCGAACAGCATCCTGGCCATGATCAGACGTGCCTTCTCGCCGCCGGACAACACGCGGCAGGGCTTTTCGACATCGTCGCCGGAGAACCCGAAGCAACCCGCCAGGGTGCGAAGCGCGCCCTGGCCCGCCTGCGGGAATGCGCTGTCCAGGGACTCGAAGATCGTTTCCTCGCCGTCCAGCACGTCCATCGAGTGCTGGGCGAAATAGCCCATCCTGACGCTGGCGCCGATGCCGACGGTGCCCTGATCCGGGGCGGTTTCGCCGGCCACCAGCTTCAACAGCGTCGATTTTCCGGCGCCGTTGGCACCCAGGACGCACCAGCGCTCCTTGCGGCGCACCAGGAAGTCGAGGCCTTCATAGATCGGCTGGGCGCCGTAGCCCTTGTGGACATTGCGCAAGCTGATCACGTCGTCACCCGACCGCGGCGGGCTCCTGAACTCGAACTGAACCGACTGGCGACGGCGCGGAGCCTCGACGCGTTCGATCTTGTCGAGTTTCTTGACCCGGCTCTGGACCTGGGCAGCGTGGCTGGCGCGCGCCTTGAACCGCTCGATAAACTTGATTTCCTTGGCCAGCATAGCCTGCTGGCGCTCGTATTGGGCCTGGCGCTGCTGTTCGCCGAGCGCACGCTGCTGTTCGTAGAAATCAAGATCACCCGAATAGGTGATGAGCGAGCCAGCGTCGATTTCCACCACCTTGCCGACGATGCGGTTCATGAAGGCGCGGTCGTGCGAAGTCATCAACAGGGCGCCGTCATAGCTCTTGAGGAAGGCTTCGAGCCAGATCAGGCTTTCCAGGTCCAGGTGGTTGCTGGGTTCGTCCAGCAGCATGCCGTCGGGTCGCATGAGCAGAATGCGGGCCAGCGCCACCCGCATCTTCCAGCCGCCTGACAAGAGGCCGACATCGCCATCCATGCGCTCCTGGCTGAAGCTCAAGCCGGCCAGCACCTCGCGCGCGCGCGCGTCCAGCGCATACCCGTCCAGTGCCTGGAAACGCTCCATCACTTCGCCATAGCGTTCCATGATGGCGTCCAGGTTGTGGGCCTGGTCTGGATCGACCATGGCCGCCTCGAGAGTGGTCATCTCGGCGGCCAGCGCGCTGACCGGACCGACGCCATCCATCACCGCGGCGACCGCGCTCTGACCCGACATCTCGCCGACGTCCTGACTGAAGTAGCCGATCGTCATTCCGGGATCGATCACGACCAGACCGTCGTCGGGCTCCTCCTGTCCGGTGATCATCCGAAATAATGTCGTCTTGCCGGCGCCGTTCGGGCCGACAAGCCCGACTTTTTCCCCTTTCTGGACGCCCATGGAGGCGTCGATGAATAGGATCTGGTGGCCGTTCTGTTTGGAGATATTGTCGAGGCGGATCATGGGGCGGCCTGCTAGCGCGGGGGCGAGGAGAACGCCACCCCCCAGCCGATGGGATCGTCCAGAGACGCCGCGTAGCCGGCCCGGCAATCCATCGGGTCAGCTATGACGTCCGCGTGGGGTGAGACGCAACGCGGCCGGCGCACCTACGCGGCACGACGGGACGGCTCAATGGGCCAGGCTGGAGACGAGTTCTCGCTGGACTGCGCCCCCCCGGAGGACCAGTTCCGTTTGCCGGAGGCGAATGACCGTTCGACTGACAGCACCCGTTCAGAAGCTACCGCTTGGCTCCCAAACCCGGGCCGCCGGTGCCGGCGAACTCGGGGCCCGCCTCGTGGCCGAGCAGGAGCCTGCCCAGATCAGTATAGAGCGGGTGGGCGACCCACCGGTGGGTCGCAGCGCCGTGGGCATCGCGAAGCCTGCGCTCCAATGGGCTTGCCATCTGCATGCCGCTGGTGCCGGCGGCGTTGTGCAGGACATCGACCACCTCCATGCTCGCGTTGGCCCCGTAGGTGCAGGCCAGGCGCGCATTCTGGGTCGTTCGGGCCCCGGGCGTCTCGGCGCCGGCGCGCAGCTCCTCCTCGACTTCGTGCATGGCCTCCAGAACATAGGCCCGGGCGGCGCGGTACTTGGCTTCCATCTCCCCCATCCGATGCTGGGCGA
This sequence comes from Alphaproteobacteria bacterium, assembly GCA_031379795.1. Classification (GTDB taxonomy): domain Bacteria; phylum Pseudomonadota; class Alphaproteobacteria; order Caulobacterales; family Caulobacteraceae; genus Phenylobacterium. Next base: position 220 of record JANNFM010000185.1, on the reverse strand, counting down.
TCGGCCGCTCGGCCAGTTTCGACATCGACAGGAAGGGAACCTTGTTGTTGGCGATCTCCACAAAGGCATCCAGCGCGCCCCGCGCCACGCCCAGGGCGATGGCGACCTTGTTGTAGGAGAGGCGCAGCGGGATCGGAATCTGGAACACCGGGTTGTCGTAGTAGGGCGGCACGGTGACGAGCTGCACATCGGCAAACTTCGCCGGCACCACCGCGCCGAC
>JANNFM010000075.1:0-2564 GCA_031379795.1 Alphaproteobacteria bacterium | reverse complement strand
GGATCCGGCTCTACCCCGCCGGGGGTCTCGGCTTGTTGGTCAGGCGCCATTCCTGACGCGCGGCCCACTGGCGCATGGTTTCCATTTCGATCGGGATCCGCTCCAGGACCGGACCCATGTCGACCTTGAACACCTTCTGGGGGCCGTCGTTGTTGAAGGTGTAGAAGGCCTCCATGAAGGCCTCGGTCTGCGCGCGCGCCTCCGGCGTCATCTCGTCACCGAACGCATCGCCCAGGTTCTTGGCGAACTGTTTGGGCGTGCTGGGATCGTACTTGATCGGGCGGCCCACGGCCTCGGAGAGGATTTCAGCGACCTGCGGCGGATGCAGGATTTCGGGCCCGCCGATGTTGAGCCAGGCCCCCTCCAGGTCCGGCCGGTCGATCGCGGCGATCATGAACTTGGCCACGTCATCCAGGCTGATCCAGCTGCACTCCAGATGCGGCTGGTGTGGATAGACGAAGCGGCCCTCGCCGACGATGTAGGGGAAGGCCCAGTTGGTCAGCAGATTGTCCATGAACAGCACCGAGCCGAACACGGTGGCCGGTGCGCCGGTCCGCCAGAGGGCGTTGATGGCGGCCGTGTTTCCCGCATAGCTGAAGGCATCGCCAGCCCGGTCCGGGATCCAGCTTGAGGTGTTCCACACCACGCGCTTGACCTTGGCCGTGACCGCCGCCTCGCCGATACGGGTGACCGCTTCGACCAGACCCACCGGCGCCTGGATCGGCTGGGTATAGAAGACCGCGTCGGCGCCCTCCATCACGGCCACCAGCGACTCCACATCGCGGATGTCGGCCGGGCGGATGTCCACCGGGCCGAAATCCTCGCCGAGGAAGGGGTCCGCGCGCCGCGAGATCGCCCGCACCTGATGGCCGGCGCGCGTCAGCTGCCGCACCTGCGCCATGCCCTGACGGCCTGCCGCTCCAAACACCACTACCGACGCCATGAAAACCTCCCGGGAGACCTTGTTCGTTGCCCGGGAAACTCCGGGTGCGGCTCGCCTTGCAACGAACACGAGAGATGTGTCGCACAGAACGTTTTACGATGTAAATAATCTGACTCGAATAATCGGAGCAAAACTGTCAGTTTCTGGCGTCCCGGCCGCACCAACCCCTTGTCGGCGGGCGCACAGGCGGGGATGAGGAGGAATCATGACCGAGCACCACATTCGTTATGACGTCGACGCTGACGGGATTGGCATCATCACCATTGATCGCCCGGAAAAGCGCAATGCGATGACCTACGCCATGCTTGGCAAGTTCATCCGATGCGTCGGAGAGGCCGGCGCGGATGATCGGGTCCGTGTGCTGATCATCACGGGAAGCGGCGGTGCGTTCTGTGCGGGCACCGATCTGGCGGACCTGGCGACGATCCCGGGCGAAACGCGCGGCGTGCGCGGGCGCGCCGACGAGAGCGAGAAGTGGTGGCCGATCGTGCAGTGTCCGAAGCCGGTCATTGCGGCCATCGACGGTGCCGCCTTCGGCATGGGCGCGGAATTTTCCAGCCAGTGCGACGTAAGGATCATCTCTGATCGGAGCCGGTTTTCGTGGAATTTCGCCCATCGCGGGCTTGTGCCGGACACCGGGGCGGGCAGTTGGCTGTTGCCGAGACTTATCGGTCCACACCGGGCGCTCAGGCTGTTGTATTCGGGCGCCGTTCTGGAGGCCGCCGAGGCCAGGGAGATCGGCTATGCCGCCGAGGTTGTCGCGCCCGAGGCCGTGATGGAAACCGCCATGGCGGAGGCCCGCCGCTATCTGGCCTCTTCGCCATTCTCGCTCAGACTCATGAAGCAGCTGGTGTGGCGGGGCATGGAGCGCGATGTCGCCCAGCACATGGAGGCCCACGTCGAGGCCTTGAGCGCCTGTTCCAAATCTGCCGACCACAAGGAAGGCGTGGCGGCGTTCCTGGAACGGCGGCCGGCCGCGTTCGTCGGGCGCTGACCCCCACGCGGTACGCGTCGTGGCTCGACTAGGCGGTCAAGGCCGCGCTCAGTTCCAGCGTGGGATAGTCCGTATAGCCCGCCGGGCCGGGGGCATAGAGCGTGGCCGGGTTCAGGTCGTTTAGCGGGGCGCCCGTCCGTAGCCGCTGGGGCAGATCCGGGTTGGCGATGAAATTGCGGCCAAACGCGATGGCATCGGCGATCCCGGCGTCCAGATCGGCGATGGACTGCTCCAGCGTGAACTGCTCATTGAGCACCACCGGGCCACCGAACGCCGCCTTGATCGCGGGCGCCAGGCGATCAGGCCCGACATGCTCACGCAGGAACAGGTAGCCGATCTCGCGCTTTGCCAGTTCACGCGCCAGATAGGTGAACGTCCCGCGCGGATCCGTGTCGCCCATGTCCTGCGCGTCGCCGCGCGGCGCCAGGTGCATGCCGACCCGTTCCGCGCCCCACACCGAAATACAGGCTTCCGCAATGTCGAGGTGCAGACGGGCGCGGTTCTCGATGGATCCGCCATAGGCGTCCGTGCGCCGGTTGCAGGAGTCCTGCAGAAACTGGTCGAGCAGATAGCCATTGGCACCGTGAATTTCGACACCGTCGAAGCCTGCGACCTGCGCATTTTCCG
>JANNFM010000073.1:0-17802 GCA_031379795.1 Alphaproteobacteria bacterium | reverse complement strand
CTAATGCGGTTTCTCGACCTCGTCGCGAAGAACAACGACGACCTGGCGGACATGCTCGCGCGCGAGCACGGCAAGACCATCCCAGATGCAAAAGGCGACAACCAGCGCGGTGTCGAGGTGATCGAGGCCTGCATCGGCGCGCCGCACCTTTTGAAGGGCGAGTTCACCGATGGGGCCGGCCCCGGCATCGACATCTACTCCATGCGCCAGCCCCTGGGCGTGGCGGCGGGGATCACGCCGTTCAACTTCCCGGGCATGATCCCGATGTGGATGTTCGGCATCGCCATCGCGACCGGCAACACCTTCATCCTGAAGCCGTCGGGAAAGGACCCAACCCTGCCGGTGACGCTGGCCGAGCTGATGATGGAGGCGGGCGCGCCCGCCGGGGTGCTGAATGTGGTCCACGGCGACAAGGTGGCGGTGGACGCCATCCTGGATCACCCGGAGATCCGGGCCGTCAGCTTCGTCGGAAGCTCTGACATCGCCCACTACGTCTATAGCCGCGGCACTGCGGCGGGTAAGCGCGTCCAGGCGATGGGTGGGGCCAAGAACCACGGCGTCATCCTGCCCGACGCCGACCTGGATCAGGCCGTGAAGGATATCATCGGGGCGGCCTATGGCTCGGCCGGCGAGCGCTGCATGGCCCTGCCGGTAGTCGTGCCGGTGGGCAAGGCGACCGCCGACGGCGTGCGCGAGCGGGTGCTGGCCGAACTGGAGACCCTGAAGGTTGGTATCTCCACCGACCCCGCGGCCCAGTACGGTCCCGTGGTCAGCCAGGCGCACAAGCAGAAGATCAGCGACTACATCCAGATGGGTGTCAACGAGGGTGCCGAGCTGGTGGTCGATGGCCGGGGCTTCAGTCTGCAAGGCTTCGAAAAGGGCTTCTTCATCGGCCCCAGCCTGTTCGATCAGGTGAAGCCCGAGATGCGCACCTATCAGGAAGAGATCTTCGGGCCGGTCCTGCAGATCGCGCGCGTTGAGACCTTCGAGGAGGCGCTGCACCTGCCGTCTGCCCATCAATATGGAAACGGCGTCGCCATCTTCACCCGCAACGGTCGCGCGGCGCGCGAGTTTGCCCAGCGGGTCAATGTCGGCATGGTCGGCATCAACGTGCCGATCCCGGTGCCGGTGGCCTATCACTCCTTCGGCGGCTGGAAGCGCTCGGCGTTCGGTGATGTGAACCAGCATGGCGTGGAGGGCGTTCGCTTCTACACCAAGGTCAAGACCGTCACCGCCCGCTGGCCCGAGGGTGCGGTCGAGGACTCAGCGTTCGTCATCCCGACCATGAAATAGAGGCCCTGCCATGACGCGCTTCCGGATCTGGGCGACGCTGGTTCTCGTCCTGGTGATCCTTGTCGGCGGTTCGTGGGCGTTCTGGCACTATGAGATGCGATGGTGGCCCAAGACCATCACGCGCCATCAGGCCGAGATCACCAAGATTCTGGAAAGCTCCGGCTGGGCGGCGCCGGGCTTGCGGGGCGAGCGGCTCTATATGGTCTCGTTCCGGACTTGCCCGGATTGCCTTCGCTTCAAGGCAGAGGAGTTTCCGGCGCTGCATGCCAGGAACGTCGACACCCGCGTGATCGAGGTGGCGCGGGCCGACAAGAACGGCATTGCCAAATCCACAGCCGTCGAGCGGGCGACCGTGGCGCAGATCTGGCTGACCCATGACTGGAAACTGATGCAGGCCTGGGAGTTGGTTCCGCCGGACGCCTGGAAGGCGCCCGGCATTACGCCTGCCGATGGCGACATGGCCCGCACCGCGGTGATCGAGGCCGGACGCAAGATGGTCGAGGACCTGCGCCCCCTGCTCAAGGCCAACGGCGTAAACTTCGCCTATCCCCTGCTGGTCTGGTGGGACGACCAGGGGCGGATGCGCAGCTGCGCCTGCGAGAAGCGCGAGACCTATCGGTTCGTGCGCAAGGAGCTGGGGCCCTGAGCCTTCGAAAAGCACTGTTCTTCTCCTCCCCCGGTGGGTGAGGAGAAATGAAGCTGCGAAAGCCGAACTCTGCCGTCAGGTCAGGAACTGGTCTGACACCCAGGCCGACACCTCTCCGCCGCCCTCAAGGATGCCCTTCACCTGCGCCCAGGGGCCGGGGGAATCGTAGACGACCTCGACAACGGTGCCGCCCACGAACACGCCCAGCTTGTCGAACTCGATGCCCGGACCGCCCCGCGCATTGAGGCGTGAGGCGATCACCTTGCGCTTCAGAACCGGCGCGTCGTCGCGCCCGCCCACCAGCGACGTGAACCGGCCCATCGGGAAGGCGGGGCCAGGATCGGACTTGCGCAGCGGCGCGATGTCGTCGTGGCCGACGATCTCGGTGATGGTCGGATAGGCCGCCAGGATCAGACGGGTCACCTCGACCAGCGCTTTCATCTGGGTTTCGCCATAGACTTCCCAGAGGGCTGGTTTGTTCTCGCTCTTGTGGGTCAGTTCCACAGCCAGGCCGGGATCGACCACCTTTCCTGTCGAGCTGCGCACCTGCCCGTCGGCGGTCCGCATCAGGCGGCCCCAATTGTCGATCTCGATACCGATGGAATAGTCGTTGCAGTTGGGCTTGCCGCGCCAGATCGACTTGCCGGCGTGCCAGGCCTTCACGTTGAACGGCACCACCTGGCGGATGTCGCCGTCGCGCCCGACCACGATGTGGGCCGAGGCGTTGGCGGCCGGCGAGACGAAGTAGTCGGCGACCCCCTTGGCTCCCGCGCCGCTGACCGTGAAGTGCATCACCAGCAGGGTCGGTGCATTCAGGGCACCACCGTGATGCGGCGAGGCCTTGTACCAACCCGGTTGCAGTTGGTGATTAACGATCTTCATGTACGGCCTCCGATGTACGCGGTTCCAAAGTCTGGACATATATTTACGTATAATCCGCGTGATGGCGGTCACGCCCGGCGTCCAGGCCCCAGAATAAACCCGACCTGAGTGTGGGCAAAATTTTATCAGCTTCACATTGATCTACGGTCTGCGACTTGCGGCGAGGCGCCCTGACCGCTAGGCCGGAGGGCGATGGTTTCTGCCCTGCAAACGGCCTACGATCTGCGCGTCCGCGAGGGCTTGATCCAGCCGGATCCGGCGCAGGCTGCCGCGCTGGTGCCGCTGGTGCGGCTGGAACTGGAACTGGTGGGGGCGGCCACGGGCGGGGGCTTGAAGCGCCTGTTCGCCAAGCCCACCGGGCATCGCGGCATCTACCTGATCGGGCCGGTCGGTCGGGGCAAGTCCATGCTGATGGACCTGTTCTATGAAACCGTCCCGATCGAGAAGAAGCGCCGCACCCACTTCCACGTCTTCATGGGCGAGATCCACCGGCTGATCGACGCCTGGCGCAAGGACGCCGCCGCCGCTCGCAAGGCGCGGTTCGGCCAGCATAAGGGCGACGATCCCATCGTGCCGGTCGCCGAGGTGGTGGCGGCACAGGCGCGGCTGCTGTGCTTTGACGAGTTCCAGGTCACCGACATCGCCGACGCGATGATCCTGGGGCGGCTGTTCACGGCGTTGTTCGAGCGGGGTGTGACCCTGGTGGCCACGTCAAACCGCCTGCCGGATCAGCTGTACCTGAACGGCATCAATCGCCAGCTGTTCCTGCCGTTCATCGAACTGCTGAAGAAGAAGGCCGAGGTGGTGATCATTGCCGGGCCGCACGATTATCGTCTGGATCGTCTGCGGGCGGCGGGCACCTGGTTCTCGCCCGGAGATGCCGGTCACACGCAGGCTTTCGCGACCCTGTGGACCGACATGCTGGGGCCGGAGGACGAGGACGGTGAAACCCTGGAGGTGCTGGGCCGCAAGCTCCACTTTCCCAAAGCGGCGGGCGGGCTGCTGCGGGCCAGTTTTGCCAGCCTGTGCTCGGTGGCCTTGGGACCCAACGACTATGTCGCCGTGGCTGAGCGGTTCCACACGGTCTTTCTGGAAGGCGTGCCGAAGTTGGGGCCTCAACGGCGCGAGGAGGCGCGGCGCCTCGTGGTGCTGATCGACGCGCTCTATGAGGCCCGCACCCACCTGATCGTGCTGGCCGAGGCGGAACCTGTGGCACTCTATCCGGCCGGCGACGGAGCGTTCGAGTTCGAACGCACGGCGTCGCGGCTGCAGGAGATGCGCTCGGCCGGGTGGCTTGAGGAGCGGTAGGGGGAGAGGCGGGTATGAAACTGGCGTTGTTTTTCGGGTTTCAAGGTCGAATGAGACGTTCCGAGTGGTGGCTGACCCGGTTGATCATGGTCGCGATCGTCATGGTGGGGATCTTTGTCATCGGGGGCATTGCTGAGGCGGTTGGTCTCGACGATGACAGCGATGTCGATCTGACGCTCGGCCTGATTATCATCGTCGGTTTTTGTCTTCTGCTCTGGATGGACCTGGCCTCTGGTGTGAAGCGCCTGCATGATCACGGTTTGCCGGGTTGGGCTTGGCTGCTGACGCTCGTTCCGGGTCTGGGCGTATTCTTCTCGCTTGTTGTCCTTGGAATTCTGGACGGCTCGCCCGGCCCGAACCGGTATGGGCCGTCGAGGAAAAACCCCGAGGCGGGTCGTCTCGATGCCACCGTCTTCGATTGAGCGCCAAGGCGGACCTTACTTCGGCGGCGTTCCGGGTAGGCTGGCAGAATCGTCGCCCCCAGACCCCGAGGCCCGGCTCCCCGTTTGGGAGTCAAGTAAAGTGTCATCGTAACCGAGGGTGGCTGGAGGACCGATAGGCGACCAACACTTGCCTTCGCCACCTATCTGTGTGTATAGTGCGCACTGTGAATAGCAGAGCGCTTGTCCGGGAGATCAGGGCCGCCGGGTGGGTGCTGGATCGCGTGCGCGGCTCGCACCATGTCTTCAGGCATCCGGAGCGCCCGGGCCACGTCGTGGTTCCGCACCCCAAGAAAGACCTTGGCGTCGGGCTGGTCGCGGCGATCCGCAAACAGGCAGGCCTTTAGGAGATGACCATGCGCTATCCTGTCGCCATCGAGCCGGGCCACGCCGATCAGGCGTACGGCGTTGTCGTACCGGATCTGCCCGGCTGTTTCTCGGCCGGTGACACCCTGGACGAGGCGATGCGCGGCGTTGAAGATGCGGCTGCGGCCTGGATCGACGCCACCCTCGACGCCGGGGGCGCTATCCCCCCGCCCGGTGATCTGGACGCGCTGCGCAACCGGCCTGAATTTGCAGGCTGGAGCTTCGGCGTGGTGACACTGGATCCGGCCATTCTCGATGACTCTACCGAGCGCGTGAACATCACCCTGCCGCGCCGCGTGCTGGAACGTCTGGACGCCCAGGCGCGCCGGGCGGGTGAGAGCCGTTCCGGGTATATTGCGCAGATGACGCTGCGGGGGTGAGGCGCGGGGGCGAGGCCAATTAAGTATTGCGCCTCCTGATTCCTCAATCAGGTTTGGCTATCCGGATCGCGGGATGGCCACGCTCATCGGCAATTCGACCGCCACCCTACCCCCGCAAACTCTCCACCAGCGCCTGGGCGTAGGGCCGTAAGGCCTCGTCGGCGCGAACCACAATGGTGAGTTCGCGAAGCGCCCAGTCGTCGCTGAGGTCGATGATGGCCAGCGCCATGGTCTGGGCGGCGCGGTGGGCGGTGGTCTGGGGGACGACGCCGACGCCGACGCCTGCGGCCACCAGGCGGCAGACCGCGTCGAAGCTGCGCAGCTGGATGCGAGCCTTCAGCGGGCGGCCTTCGCGGGCGGCCTTGGTGCTGAGGAACCGTTGCAGCGAGCTGGAGCGTTCCAGGCCCACGATGTCGAAGTCCAGCACCTCGGCGAAGGACATTGAGGTGCGTTGCGCCAGCACGTGATCACGCGCCGCCACCACCACGAAGCGGTCGGAGCGGAACGGATAGGTCTGCAGCCGACCGACATCGACGGTGCCCGCGACGATGCCGATGTCGCCAACGCCCTCGGCGATCAGGCCGACGATCTCATCGGACAGTCGCTCCTCCAGGTCGACGTTGACCTGCGGATGGGCGGCCAGGAACAGGCTGAGCGGCTCGGGCAGGAATTCGGTGAGCGCGTTGGTGTTGGCCAGCAGCCGCACCTCGCCCGACAGGCCGCCGGCGAAGGCCGACAGGTCGTCGCGCATCCGCGCCGCCTGGTCGAGCAATCCCCGGGCGTGCTTGAGCAGCGTTCGTCCGGCTGGCGTCGGCGTGACGCCGGTTCGCGAGCGGGTCATCAGGGGCGCCCCAAGGTCCGCTTCCATGTTGCGGATGCGTGTCGACGCAGCGGCCAGAGCCAGAGCACACCGCTCCGCGCCGGCCGTTATGGAGCCTGCGTCCACGACCTCACAAAACAGCCGCAGATCGGTCAGATCGAAGCGCATCCTTCGCCTTTCGCGAAGGATTGCTACATCAATTACGCATTGCAGGCCAACGGGACTGGTCCAAGACTTCGCGAAACACGAAGAGCGGAGGCTGACCGATGCTGACCTATCTTGTTGAGCGTGCCGTTCCACCGGCCTTCGCGACGGATGATCCCGAGAACGTCGCATTGCATACGAGATGGGCTGCCGACACCTATCAGAAAGTCGGCGCGCACTGGTTTGGCGGCGTGGTCACCGACAAAGGGATGTTCAGTCTTGTGACCGTCGAAGAGGAGGCGGCCCTGCACGACTATGCCAGGCTGTTGGGCTTCGACCCGAAGGAAACGGTGTTGCGGAGGGTCATTCGACCGCTCGGCCCCTGGCTGGCCATGGACAAATCATTGGCCCGGGAGCCCCGCGTTCGTTGACAGCCCCGGCATCACGCTTACAAACAACAGGCTACGGGGTTTAGGGCTGCAGGCTTTGGGGGAGGCGAGAGCGCTTCGATGACAATCGTTCCAAGGGGACCGGCCGACCGACCGATGTCGCCCCACCTGACATCCGGGGGCATGTTCGCGCTGCACTGGCGCTGGCACGTCACCATGCTGACCTCGATCCTGCACCGGGTGACCGGGGGCGCGCTGTACGCGGCCGGCCTGATCGTCGCCGCCTGGGCCGTGGCGCTGGTCAGCGGGCCTGAGGCCTATGGGTCGTTCATGTCGTTGCTGGGCTCGCCGCTGGGCAAGCTGGTGATGTTCGGGATGAGCGTCTCGGTGTTCTACCACCTGGGCAACGGTGTGCGGCACCTGATCTGGGATGCCGGTCACGGGCTTGATCTCAAGAGCGCCAACGCCTCGGCCTATGCGGTGTTCGGCTTCACCATTGCCGCGACCCTGGCGGTCTGGGCGATTGCGTTCATGGCGGGGGTAGTCTGATGAGCTTTCGCACACCGCTTTCGACGGCGCGGGGCCTGGGGTCGGCGAAGCACGGCGTCGGCCACTGGATCTCCGAGCGCGTGGCCGCTGTCGCCCTGGTGCCACTGGTGCTGTGGGCGGTCTACAGCTGCATTCTCCTCGCCGGGGTCGACTATTACGGTGCGGTCGCCTGGATCGGCAATCCGGTTAACGCGACCCTGATCATCCTGACCATCGCCATCGGTTTTTTCCACATGCAGGGCGGCGTCCGGGTGATCATCGAAGACTACATCTATGGCCATCTGACCAAGGCCGCCGCCCTGATGGCCAATGTGTTCATCTGTGGTCTGGCCGGTTCGCTGGCTATCTTTTCAATCCTCAAGGTCGCGCTGGGGGGCGCCTGAACCCATGGCGACGTACGAGTTTATTGATCACCAGTTTGATGTCGTGGTGGTGGGGGCCGGCGGCTCCGGCCTGCGCGCGGCGCTGGGCTGTGCCCAGGCCGGTCTGAAGACCGCCTGCATCAGCAAAGTTTTCCCGACCCGGTCCCACACTGTGGCGGCTCAAGGGGGCATTTCCGCCTCGCTGGGCAACATGGGCGAGGATGACTGGCGCTGGCACATGTACGACACCGTCAAGGGGTCGGACTGGCTGGGCGATCAGGACGCCATTGAATACCTGTGCCGCAACGCGCCCGCCGCCGTCTATGAGCTGGAGCACTGGGGCGTTCCGTTCAGTCGCACCGACGACGGCAAGATCTATCAGCGCGCCTTTGGGGGCATGACCAAGAACTATGGTGAGGCTCCGATCCAGCGCACCTGCGCCGCGGCTGACCGCACCGGCCACGCCATGCTGCACACCATGTATGGTCAGTCGCTGGCCAATGCGACCGAGTTCTTCATCGAGTACTTCGCCCTCGACCTGATCATGGATGAAGGTGTTTGCCGAGGCGTGACCGCCTGGAAGCTGGACGACGGCACGCTGCACCGGTTCCAGGCCCAGATGGTGATCCTGGCCACCGGTGGATACGGCCGCGCCTATTTCTCGGCGACCTCGGCCCACACCTGCACCGGCGACGGCGGCGGAATGGCCCTACGGGCCGGGCTGCCGTTGCAGGACATGGAATTCGTCCAGTTCCACCCGACCGGGATTTACGGCTCCGGCTGTCTGATCACCGAGGGCGCGCGCGGCGAGGGCGGTTATCTGACCAACTCCGAGGGCGAGCGTTTCATGGAGCGCTATGCGCCCACCGTGAAGGACCTGGCGCCCCGTGACATGGTCAGTCGCGCCATGACCATGGAGATCCGTGAGGGCCGGGGCGTGGGTCCGAAGAAGGACCACATCTTCCTGCACCTGGATCACCTGGACCCGAAGATCCTGCACGAGCGGCTTCCCGGCATCTCGGAAAGCGCCAAGATCTTTGCCGGTGTTGACGTAACCCGCCAGCCGATCCCGGTCATTCCGACCGTGCACTACAACATGGGCGGCATCCCCACGAACTTCTACTCCGAGGTGGTGACCAGAAAGGGCAAGAACCCCGATCAGGTCGTGCCCGGCCTGATGTCGGTGGGCGAAGCGGCTTGCGTGTCGGTTCACGGTGCCAATCGCCTGGGCTCCAACTCGCTGATCGATCTGGTGGTGTTCGGCCGGTCTGCGGCTCTGCGTGCCGCTGACATCCTCAAGCCCGGTGCCACCCAGCCAGAGCTGAAGCCGTCGATGACCGATGGCCATCTGGCGCGCCTCGACCGCTTCCGCAACGCCGACGGCGGCACATCTACTGCAGAGCTGCGGCTGGAAATGCAGATGGCCATGCAGGAAGACGCCGCCGTCTATCGCACCAGCAAGGATCTGGCGTCAGGCGTCAAGCGCATGAACGCCGTCAATGCCAAGCGCGCGGACCTGAAGGTCACCGACCGGTCCATGGTCTGGAATTCGGACCTGATGGAGACCCTGGAACTCGACAACCTGATCGGCCAGGCGGTCGTCACCGTGGTCGGCGCCGCCAACCGCACCGAGAGCCGCGGCGCCCACGCGCATGAGGATTTCCCGGACCGCGACGACTCCACCTGGATGAAACACACGCTCACCTGGTTTGATGACAAGACCGGCAAGGTGAAGATTGACGACCGCCCGGTGCACAACTTTACCCTGTCCAAAGACATTGATTACATCCCGCCCAAGGCGCGGGTGTACTAGGCCGGAAGAGGAACGCGCAGATGGTCCAGCTCACCCTTCCGAAGAACTCCAGGGTCTCGTCAGGCCGCCACTATCCGGCGCCAGCGGGCTCATCGGGGAAGATCAAGACCTTCAAGGTCTATCGGTACGACCCTGACAACGGCAAAAATCCCAGCTGGGATACCTATGATGTCGACATCAGCCTGTGCGGGCCGATGGTGCTGGACGTGCTGATCTACATCAAGACCCACATGGATCCGACGCTGACGTTCCGGCGCTCGTGCCGCGAGGGCATCTGCGGGTCGTGCGCCATGAATATCGCCGGGCGCAACGCGCTGGCCTGCATCCACGGTCACGAGGACAGCCCGGGCGACAAGATCATGATCAGCCCGCTGCCGCACATGCCGGTGGTGAAGGACCTGGTCCCGGACCTGACGCTGTTCTACGCCCAGTACGCCTCGGTCGAGCCCTGGCTGAAGACCGAAACCCCTGAGCCCCGGAAGGAATGGAAGCAGTCCAAGGATGACCGCGAAAAGCTCGACGGGCTCTATGAGTGCATCCTGTGCGCCTGCTGCTCCACCTCGTGCCCCAGCTATTGGTGGAACCAGGAGAAGTATCTGGGCCCGGCCGCCCTGCTCCACGCCTACCGCTGGATCATCGACAGCCGCGACGAGGATACCGGCGCGCGCCTGGACGACCTGGAAGACCCCTTCAAGCTATACCGCTGCCACACCATCATGAACTGCGCCCAGGTCTGCCCCAAAGGCCTGAACCCCGCCCAGGCCATCGCGGAAATCAAGAAGATGCTGGTCGAGCGCGTGGTGTGATGCGGTCAGCGGCTCAACAGAGCGCGGATGTCCTTGAGCAGGAACAGCATGTGGAGCGGGTCGCTCGGCGAGGCGACGAAATCGAAGTGTGCGTAGAAGCGCCGCGCAGCCTCGTCCTTGGCATGTACGGCCAGGGCGCGTAGCCCGGCAATCTCTGCAGCCGCCAGCGTGCGCAACATGGCGTCCTTCAGCAGAGCTGCGCCCAGCCCCTGGCCCTTGGCGTCTTCCGTCACCGCCAGGCGGGCCAGCAACATCAGGGGCACAGGGTGCCCCGCAGCGCCCTTCTGAAGCCGTTCGGGCGCATCGGCGTAGGCGACCTCGCCAAACACCAGGGTGTAGTAGCCTGCGACCCGAACACCGCTCAGGGCCACGTAGGTCTGGGAGGCACCCATTTGCTGGTTCTGGAGCGCGTGACGAATCAGGAAGCGATTGAGCGATGCTTCGCCACAGTCGAAGTCTTCCAGCGCGTGGTCGCGTCGGAGCTTTTCGACCTTGATCGGTGTCGTCATTCCAGAATGCTGGGCTCGCGCAAAAGCCTGGCCATGCGCGGTGCAGGTCTGGCGGGCGCGTCCAGCGCCGCCTGAAATTCTGCCCACGCCGAGGCATCCAGGCCAAAAGTGCGGCGATCCGGCAGCGTCTCCTCGGCGCGCGCGAGTGCGCTTTCCAGCACGAACTCACTAACGCTTCGCCGGGCGGCCAAGGCGGCGGTCTGCAACGTCTGTTTGTCGGCGGCACTGAGACGAAGATCGAGCTTTTCGGAGCGGGCAGCAGTTGGCATCGGCTATCAATCATTGGAATGCCCGACAATGTCAAGACATGTGCGATCATTGCCAGGGCAACGAACGCGGCTTAACCAAAGCATAAAATTCTCTGTCATCCCGGCCGCAGGCCTGCACCAGCAGGCCGAAGCGCCGGGACCCAGCGCAGTGCGCTGGGCCTCTGGGTCCCGGATCTCCGCTCCGCTGCGTCCGGGATGACAGCGATTATGCAAATCTCAACCCGAGTTTGTTGCCCTGCGATCATTGCCCGGCAAGGAAACCATCCAACCTCACGTCGTCTCGGCGGCACAATGGACAGGCAAGTTGACGCCACTGTCACTTTTGGGCATCGAGTAGCGCATGAGCAATCCGGCCGCACATGTGGTGATCCTGGGCGCGGGGCATGCGGGTGGCACCGCCGTGGCCCTGCTGCGGCAGTATGGCCATACGGGCCCGATCACCCTGATCGGCGATGAGCCCATTCCCCCCTACCAGCGTCCGCCGCTCAGCAAGGCCTGGCTGAAGGGTGAGGCCGATGCCGACTCGCTGGCGCTTAAGCCGCTGGAATTCTACGCCGAGAACAACGTCGACTTCCGACCCAATGTGACGGCGACGGCGCTGGATCGTGCGGCGAAGACGGTGGCGCTGTCGAGCGGCGATACGGTCAGCTACGACGTGCTGATCCTGGCCACCGGGGCGCGGGCCATCGCCCTGCCGATCCCCGGCGCAGACCTTTCCGGCATCCTCTTCCTGCGCACAGCGGCCCACGCCGAGGCGCTGAAGGCCACGGTGGGGCCCGGCAAGACGCTGGCTGTGGTCGGCGGCGGCTATATCGGCCTGGAGGTCGCGGCCTCGGGCTGCGCGCTTGGGGCCGAGGTGGTGGTGATCGAGCGTGAGGCCCGGTTGCTGGCGCGGGTGGCCGCCGAGCCGCTCTCGACCTTCTTCAAGGCCTATCACGAGAAGCACGGCGTCCGGTTCGAACTGGGGGCCAGTGTCACCGGGTTCACTGGCCAGGACGGCAAGGTCACCGGCGTCACCCTGGCCGACGGCCGCACCCTGGCCTGCGACGCCGCTGTGGTGGGCGTGGGTGCCCATCCCAACGACGAACTGGCCAAGGCCGCGGGGCTGGAGACCGCGCGCGGCGTGGTGGTCGACCTGGATGCGCGAACCTCGGACCCGGCCATCTTCGCCATCGGCGACGTGGCCCACCGGCCGATGCCGATCTATGACCGCATGTTCCGCATGGAGAGCGTGCCCAACGCCCTGGAACAGGCCAAGCAGGCCGCCTCAGCCATCACCGGCCGCCCGCGCCCGGCGGGGGAATGCCCCTGGCAATGGTCGGACCAGTTTGACCTGAAACTGCAGATCGCCGGCTATGCGTTCGACGCCGACAGCGTGATCCTGCGCGGCGATCCGGCCACCGCGAAGTTCGCCATTTTCCATCTGAAGGGCGACCAGGTGCAATCGGTGGAGGCGATCAACTCGCCCCCCGAGTTCATGATGGGCAAGATTTTGATCCTGAATCGCAAGCCGGTAGACAAAGCCAGACTTGCAGATACATCCATTTCCATGAAAGAGGTCGCCGCCTGAATGCGGCGCACGAGGGGCGTATGGCCAAAGTAACCTATATCCAGCACGACGGCACCGAGACCGTCATCGACGTCAAGACCGGGCTCACCGTCATGGAGGGCGCGGTCAAGAACAACGTGCCCGGCATCGACGCCGACTGCGGCGGGGCCTGCGCATGTGCGACATGCCACGTTTATGTTAAAGATGAGTGGCTTGATAAGACGGGCACCAAGTCGGCCATGGAAGAATCCATGCTCGACTTCGCCGAGGGCGTTGAAGCCAACAGCCGCCTCGCCTGCCAGATCAAGATGAGCGACGCGCTGGACGGCCTGGTCGTGAATTTGCCGGAAAGCCAGCACTAGAGGCGGGTGCGTTCTCCTCTCCGCCGCGCAGTGAGAGGGGTTGCCTGACGCGTCGGTGACAACGCGGCATATTGACAATGATCTTGTCGTATTCGACAAGGCGATTGTCATGATGCACCAACCTGCCCCTACCCCCGAATCCGCGCTGATCGCACTGGCGGACGAGATTCCGCCGTTGTTCTTTCGCCTGCGCACTCTGGCGGAGCGGCTGCATCTGGATGTTGGAATGACGGCGGCCATGCGGGCCGTGTTGCGCGATATCGTCGAGCGAGGCGCTCTGACGGTCCCTGAACTGGCGGCCATGAGATCGGTGACGCGGCAGGCCGTTCAACCGATTGTGGACGACCTGATGGCGGGCGGGCTGGCGACGACGGTTCCCAATCCACGTCACAAGCGCTCCCTCCTCATTGCCGCGACACCCTCGGGCCAAACACGGCATGAGCAGATGCGGGCGGCGGAACTGGTCGCGCTGCGCAGCTTCGCCACGGCGTTCGATCCACAGCAGCTTTCTGTCACGCTCGACACCCTGTGCGCGCTGTCGAACGCCCTGAAACAGGCGTTGCCGGACGATGTGACATGATACGTCCGGGATTGCTGACGTTGATGCTGGCGCTGTGCGGTTGTGCACGCACGCCGGCGCCGGCGCAACCCTTCGAGACAGTCGCGCCGACAACGCGCGGGGCGCCGGTCGGGCCGGCGCGGGTCTGGATCGATACGGACGCTGCGTGCGGCGAGGGGGCGACGCGTGACCCCGATGATTGTCTGGCGCTGGTGGCGTTCGCCCGGCGCGAGGACGTGCAGATCGCCGGGCTCAGCACTACCTTTGGCAACACCTCACGCCGGGACGTCGACGTCGTGGTCGATCAGGTGACGGGCCTGTGGCGGACACAGTTCGGCGGCGAACCATCACGCGTGCCGGGTGCGCAAAGGCGGGGCGATTGCGCCGGGAACCTGGCCGCCGCCGCCATCGCTGCAGCTCTTCGCGACCGGCCGCTGACCTTCGTGGCGCTGGGACCCCTGACCAATCTGGCCTGCGTCCTGGAGGCCGATCCTGGCCTCGCAAGCCGGATCGAGGCCATCGTGTTCGTCGGCGGCGCACGCGCAGGTCACGTCTTTCACCCTGCCGAAGGGGCGCCCGGCGCGGTCCTCTTCGGGCATGGGCCCATCGCACGGGACTTGAATGTGGCTCTGGACCCGGCGGCCGCGCGCCGGGTGTTGGCCGCGCCGGTACGCCTGAGACTGACGCCCTATGATCTGGCGCGTCAAACCGTGATCACCGGCCCGGACCTTGATCGTCTGGCGACGTCCGGTCCGATGAGCCGCGAGGTTGCGAGTCGCTCCCGTGGGTGGCTGGTCACCTGGAAGACCTGGCTCGGGCGAGACGGTTTCTATCCTTTCGACCTGATGGCGGCCGCGGCAGTCCTGGAACCGGACGCGCTGGTCTGTCACGAGACCCCCGCGCGGGTCATGGCGGACCGTGCCATCAGCGGACACGCCTTTGGCCCGATGCGTCTGATTTTAGGCAAGGTGGATGGGCAGGACGGCAAAACCAAAGTCGTCGAGGTCTGCGACCATTTCTCGCGTGATGGAAATCACGTGGCGTCGGCCATCCTGGGGACAAAGACATGACCAGGTCCAGCTCACCCGGTCGATTGCCGATGACCCCGACGCGGGCGTTCGGCCACATCATGGCAGCCACCAATCAAGCCGCCTACGAGGCGGCTCTGGGCGCTCTGGTCCTGCCGCAGAACCCGCACATCCTGGAGATCGGCTTTGGCGCGGGGAAGCTGATCGAAATGGCGCTCAAGCGATGGCCGACCTGCCATGTGGCCGGGATCGACCCGACCCCGGCGATGGTCGCAATGGCCGGGTCACGCGCGACGCTGAAAAGGCAAGCTCATCGGGTGACCCTGAAAGGCGCGGGGGCCGAGGAAATTCCCTTTGAGGCCGCGACATTCGATGCGGTGATCGCGGTCAACAGCTTTCAGTTCTGGTCGCCGCCCGAGCGCGCCATGACCGAGATCGTGCGGGTCATGAAAGGCGGGGCGCAGGCGGTGCTGGTCCTCAGGTCGCATGCCGGCCACGCGCCGGACTGGCTGCCCAACCCGATCAGCCGCTCAGGCGCCGAAGCCGATGGCGCACGGTCGCTGATGCAGGCTTGCGGGTTGACCGAGACCCGGATCACGCAGGCCGCCCGCAGCATCGAGGTGGTCAGCGGGCGCAAGGGCGAGGGTTAGCGGCGGTGATCTGTCCCTTGCAACAGTTCGGCAAATATGGGTCAGGATGAAGACCGCGACACCTCCGGACCTTGTGCAGCCGCCCATGACCGATGATCCCGATGAGACCCCGATCCAGCGGGCGCTGCGCCTCAAGCAGGCGGCGCTGGCGGCGCGGCCGAAGCCGCCCCGGGGCGGGCGGTTTCAGCGCGAGCAGGCGGCGGCCAAGGCTGGGCCCGGAAAGCGGTCGCCGTGGGTTTCGCGGTAGGGGAGGTCGGCCCTGTCCAGCGCCGCCCGGGCCGTCTGGAGCTTCGGGCTCTGCTTGTTTGCCTGTTGCTGTGGCTGATCCTGTCGGCTCATGCAAACGCCCAGCCGGCGAACCGCATGCCGTCGCTCGCAGAACTGCGGGTCTATGCGGACGCGATGACGCCGGAGTCGCGGGCGTTGGTTGCGCCGGTGGCCGAGGCGGTGGCGGCGGTGCGCGCCGCACAGGCCTTGCTTGCGCCTGCGAAGGACGACGCGGAGCGGTTGCGGCGGCTTTATGCGCTGGATCAGGCGCCACGGATCGCGATGTCGGGGCTGGCGATCTCACAGATCGCACCGGACCAGCGAAAAGCGACGTCATCGGCAGTTGGTGCGGAACTGATGCAGGTGGATCAGGAAATCCTGGCGGAACTGCTCAGGATGGTTCCGGCAGAGGGTTGGTTTCGGCGATCCGTCTACGGCGAGGAGGCCGCCACCGCCGCGTTTACCATCGTCCAGCATGCGGGGCCCGAGGTTCAGCGTCGGTTCCTTCCGATCCTGGCCCGGCTTGTGCCGGAGGGCGAGGTCAAGCCCGGTGCCTATGCGATGATGTGGGACCGCCTCGCCCTGTCGGACGGCAAGCTGCAACGCTATGGCACCCAGATGCGATGCGCGGCCGGGCGTTGGATTGCGGCACCGATTGAGGCCCCTGACGGACTTGACGCGCGACGGGCGGAACTGAAACTCAAGCCGATGGCGGATTATGTCGGCGAGTTCGCGGCCATGGAGTGTTGAAAACGGAACCCCTATCGCCGCCATTGCCGCAGGTAAGCCAAAACGCCTCGTCCTCAACGCCATCGCCCGAAAACTCGTCGTCCTCGCAAACGCCATCCTCCGGCCAAATCAAACCCTAGAACAACTGACTTGATGACATGGGAATGGGTGGGGCGACCGAAGCAGAAAGACCGCCAGCACGTCGCTCCAATGTTGAACTGGCTCGCCGGCGTCATTCTTGTATGCTATTGTCATACATTCACGAAGGGACCCTCCCATGCCGCCTGCTGTGCTGAGCGTCCGTGTCAGTCCTGATGAGCGCCGGCTGCTCGAAGCAGCCGCTGCCAATGCGCGGACTTCGCTGAGTGATTTCATCCGGCGCAAGGCGATTGACGCGGCGGAGGCCGATAGCCTGGAACGCCGCGTCGTCGCCATTCCGGCCCGGGATTGGGCGCGGTTTGAGGCGTGGGTTGATGCGCCGGCGAAGGATGTGCCCGCGTTGCGGACTTTGGCGGCGCGTAAGCCCGTATGGCAGGACTGACCCCGCCCCGGCCGCTCGCCGCCGAGCATGACCGGCTGGGGTTTGATTGTGGGCGCGAGAGCTTGAACGGCTGGTTCCGGCGCAACGCGTTACGCAACCAGCAAACCGACGCATCGCGGATCAGCGTGGTTTGTGATGCGCAGACGGGCGCGATTGCCGGATATGTCAGCCTGTCCGCCGCCAGTATTGCACGCGAAAACCTGGCCAAGGCCCGGCAGCGCAATCAGCCGGACCCTATGCCGGCGGTGCTGCTGGGGCAGTTGGCGGTCGACGTGCATTACCAAGGGCGCGGGGTTGCGCGATCGCTGATGTTCTTTGCGCTGACGACGGTCGTGCGCGTGGCCCAGGACATCGGCTGTGTCTGCGTCCTGACCCACCCGCTCGACGATGGGGTGCGCGCGTTCTACCGTGGTTTCGGGTTTGAAGATTTGCCGTTTGATCCCGAGCGCAGCATGGCGGTGCGGATTGTCGATCTTCAGCAGAGCGGTTTTTAGGTCCTCGGGCGGTCAGAAACTCGCAGAGATATGCGTTCTTTTTTTGTTCTTATTCACACCTGCGCTACTCTCCCGCGATGCGACCAGCCTATGAGAACCAGCAGGGGCTGAAGAGCCAGCTATGTGCCTATGCCGGACGGGGGTATCGGCGGCATCAGATGGCGGCTTTGCCGGGGATGCCCAGCGCGATCACGATCAGCCGGTGGGTGCGGGCCGATCCGGGGTTTGCGGCGGAGATGGCGGCGTGCCGGATGTACGGCACCGCGCTGAGGCGGGAAAGCGGGGGCTGGTTCGCGTATGATCACACCTGGGCGGAGATGTTCCTGACGCGGGTGGCGCAGGTCGGCATGATGGCGGCGTTGCGCACGCCGGGGCAGCCGTGTCGCAATCAGGTGGATCGCTGGAAGCGGATCCGGCCGGAATTCGCCGCCCGGCTGGAGGCGGTCAAGGGGCGGTGGCGGATTCCGGGGCGCAAACCCCGGGTGTACGATGAGGCGACCGCCGACCGGATCATCCTGACGCTTAACAATGGTGTGCTGTTGCGGTCGTTGCGAAAAGCCGATCCCAGCCTGCCCGGTGCACCGACGGTACGCCGGTGGCGGTGCCAATATCGTGACTTCGACGGTGCCGTGCGGATCGCCATGCGG
>JANNFM010000042.1:0-1658 GCA_031379795.1 Alphaproteobacteria bacterium | reverse complement strand
CTGGAGAGGGTGACGGCGTGCTGATCGGGGGCGACATGGCGCCTGCCGATGCGGCTTTACGAGGGCTCAAGGAACAGGTCGACGGCTTGCCGACACCCGCGACCATCCGCCGTATCCGCGGCAAGCTGAAATTGTCGCAGCGGGCGGCGGGCGCGGTGTTCAAGGTGGGAGCCGGGGCTTTTGACAAATATGAGCGGGGTTTGATCACGCCCAGCGGCCCGACAGTTCAACTGATGGTGCTGCTGGATCGTCATCCGGAGTTGTTGGCCGACCTGACATGAATCCGGCCCACGTCGCGGCAGATCAAAATCGCTATTCCGGCGCGCCCGTCGCCACATGCTCCGTCTGCACCGGCGGCGCCAGCACCATGACGGTGGCAAAGGCCAGGGAACTCACCGCCAACGCCGTCGCAGCGACCAGGGCCGGCCAGACAGGCTCGCGTTTCACCGGGCCCGCCAGCAAGGCGCGGCAGCGAGCAATCTCGTCAGCGTCCAGGCTCGAATCGGCGACCGTCATGGGCCCACCATCACCCTTGGCGCGCGCTGCGGCAAAGCCTATGACACGCCCATGATCCTGGTCGTCGATAACTACGACAGCTTTACCTACAACCTCGTCCACTATCTGAACGAGCTTGGGGCCGAGACGCTTGTCGTGCGCAATGATGCGCTCTCCGTTGCCGAGGCCCTGGCCCTGCGCCCGGAAGCGGTCCTGCTGTCGCCGGGACCCAAGACGCCGAACGAGGCCGGCATCTGCCTGGACCTGATCAAACAGGCGCCGGACGATCTGCCGATCTTTGGGGTCTGCCTGGGTCACCAGTCGATCGGCCAGGCGTTTGGCGGCGAGGTGGTGCGCGCCGGCGCCCTTATGCACGGCAAGACCAGCCAGATCCACCACGACAATCGCGGCGTTTTCGCCGGCCTGAAGAACCCCTTCACCGCCACACGCTACCACAGCCTGGCGGTCCAGCAGGGCGATCTCCCCCCCGACCTCGAGGTGACTGCACGCACCGAAGACGGCGAGATCATGGGCCTGCAACACCGCACCCGGCCGATCTTCGGCGTCCAGTTCCATCCGGAATCCATCGCCACCGAGTGCGGCCACGAACTGCTGGGCAATTTCCTCGACCTCGCCGGCGTCAAGCGCCTGTCGCAGGTCTGAGCGCGCCCGACGGATGTCCGACGCCTTCAAGCCGCTGCTGTCGCGCCTCGCGGACGGTGCCATCCTGACCGAGGCAGAGGCCGGCGCGTTCTTCGCCGCCTGCCTGCGCGGCGAGCCCACGCCGGCCCAGATCGGCGCGGCGCTGACCGCCATCCGGATGCGCGGCGAAACGGTCGGCGAAATCATCGCCGGCGCGCGCGCGGCGCGCGGCGCATCGCTGCGGCTGGAAACGCCCTACCCCACCCTCGACGTCTGCGGCACCGGCGGCGATGGCCTGCATACGCTCAACATCTCCACCGCCGTCGGATTTGTGGCGGCGGGCGGCGGCCTGAAGGTCGCCAAGCACGGCAACCGGGCGCTGTCGTCAAAATCGGGGACCGCCGACGTGCTGTCCGAGTTGGGCGTGGCCGTCGATCCGGGACTGGCGCGCCAGCGACAAGCGCTGGACGAGGCCGGAATCTGCTTCCTGTTCGCCCAGGCCCACAACGCCGCCATGCGCC
>JANNFM010000108.1:0-4668 GCA_031379795.1 Alphaproteobacteria bacterium | reverse complement strand
TCCGCCTTGGCCAAGACCGGCGCGAAGGGGATCAAGGATCTGGCGCGATTGTTGGTCGAGGCCCGTGAACTTGTCGCCCTGGCCGATGCCTCCGAGCCGATGCTGGGTGACGACGAGGGTGGCGGTCGACTGCGGATCGTGCCCGCCCTGGATGGCATGCGGCACATCGCCTTGATCGACTATGGCCCCTACGATGGCGAGCCGTTGCTGGTGTTCCATGGCGCGGCGGCCGGCCGCAGATTGCCGGATGGCCTGCGCGATGGACTGATCGCAGCCGGAATTCGACCGATTGTCATCCAGCGGCCAGGTTTTGGTCTGACGGACCCGGCGACCAGGGACTATGCCGCTACGGGTGCTGCCGACATGGCCTCCGTGGTCGAGCGCTTGCGCCTGCGCAGGGTGCATATGCTGGCGCGTGACACCGGGATACCTGTGGCGCTGGCGTTTGCCAGGACATTCCCTCAGTTGCTTGGCCGGGCGGTTTTGCTCAATCCCCATCTGCCGGTGTCTGTCGCCGACACCCGCGACAGCTTTGCCGCCAGCGTGCAGCGCAATCTGCTGGGCAACCCCGAACTCGTGGCGACCTTTGTTGAGTTTTTGCGACGTCAGGTGACGACGCCTCTGCTGGACCGCATCCTGGACCGGGCGTTCAGTGAACTGGAACCCGACGCAAAGGCCCTGAAAGATCCCACTGTACGGGCGTTCCTGATCCGCGACATCCAGGCCCTTTGCGCTCGGTCAGCGCGAGGGTTTGCCGCCGAACACAGCACCTACGCCAATGGCTGGACGCCGCCTGAAGGGCTGGTGGCCGGCGCGGGCTGGACGGTGGCCTATTCGGTTCCTATGCCCAGCTTACCGGTGGACGTCTGGCGCGCGTTGCCGGGGCGTCTGGATGTTAATCTCGAAGGTGCCGGGCTCTTGCTTCAGTTCACCGATCCTGAACGTCTGGTCGCCCTGGTGACGGCGGCCGCCGACTGAGCACTGATACCCCCAATCGGGGGAGGACGACGCGCTGGGTCCCTGAGAAAATGCGGCTCAAGCGTCGGGTGGACAGTGGTCTATTTTCCGGTCGCTCTGGGGAGATCCATGATGATGAAGTCCATTCCTGGCCTGATCACGGCCCTTGCGATCGCGGCGCCGGCTTTTGCCGCCGAGCCACCGCTGCAGGTCAGCTATCCCACCGACGGCCAGATGGAGTGTTCGGCCATTGTGGCGGAGGTCGCGCGGATGGACGCGCTGATCGCCCAGACCAATCAACAGGTCGCAAGTGCCGACGGATCGGCGAAAGGGGTCGGCATGGCGTCAACGGTGGCCGTCGAAGGCCTGCTGCGCACGGGACTTCTGGGTCGGGTGCCCGGCGCGGGAATGTTTGCCAATGGTGCGGCAAACATGGCCAAGCAGCGAGCCGAGGCGGTTCGCGCCAATGCTGCTCAGACCATTCAGGTCGCCGAGACCCGAAAGGCGATGATGGGCGGCATGTATGCGGGCAAGGCTTGCAATGCGGCTCCGACCGTCGCCGCGCCCGCGGCACCCGTGGGATTCTAGAGGACCGCAGGTTCGGCGCCCTCAGCGCCTGGCACCAGCAGATGCTGGTTCTGTTCCCGGATTCGCGCGCCGACTTCATCGAACAGGAACGGCAGGAAGGCATATCGCGTGCCTTTGGTAACGGGGGTCGCCTCGTGCAGCAGCGAGCAGGAAAACACCACCGCGCCGCCGGTCGGTGGGCGATAGGTCCTTGGGCCATACTCGGGGAACCGCAGGTCGCCGCCCTCGAACTCCTCGGCGTTCAGGTTGATCGAGACCGCGAACTTGCGATGGGCGGTCGCCGCGGTGGTATTGTCACGGTGGGCGCGGAAGTAGCCACCGTCCCGCGCGTCGTAACAGGCGACGATGTAGCGCTCGATGCGGGTCGCCTCGAACTGGAAGGCCTTGAGAATCTCTGGAGCCAGACGGACCTGGACCCGAAGGCGAAGGGTGTTCAGCAGGGTCTCGTCAGTCAGGGTGGTGTCGCGACGGCGCTTGAAATCGTCCACCACGCCGATGGTTTTGCCATCGCGCTCGCGCATCACCCCCGAAACGGACCCGCCGTCGGCCCGGTAGATGTCGATCAGCTGCCGACATAGCTGGGGCTCCAGGATGCGCGGCACGATCATCACCGGCGCATGGAGCGGCACTGCGGCATGATTCTGCGGTGGCCCCATCCGGACCAGGTGTTCGAACACGCGAGCGCCGTCGCCCAGGTCCGCCCAGCCCAGCACCCGCAACGAAGGATCAATCGCCACCCAACGCGGTACGACGGACCCGTCAGGCCCCTCGGCGTCGTACAGTCGCCGAAGCGTCCCGTCGAAGTCGGCGAACCAGCGGATGGGCGGCAAATTCTGCGCGGTCTCGAAGGAGGCGCGGTCAGGCAGGACACCGAACAACAGGCAGTTGTCGTCATTCAGCAACTGAGTGTACGTGGCGGCAAATGCCAGCGCGGCATCGCGCGCCGCTCCCGGCTCCGGCAGGAAGGCCAGCACCACATATCGCCCGCCGACACTCGAAAACGCAAAGCTCGGATTGACCGGCGACAGGGCCTTGAACATTGGCGCGGGTGCGCCTGCCTGCAATCCCATCCGGTCCCCCCGCCTTCGACGCGATGTGCGTCGGAAAGCAAACTACCAACGCCGTGTCGAGCTGCACAGTGTTCACGGACGCAGCAGAATCGAAATTTGAACTCGCCTGATTGGCGAAGGCGGTTGCGTTTGCCGCACGTGATCTTCAAATGACAACCATGGTTCCGGCTGACAAGCGAAGGGGGCGTTGGGTCCTGCAGGGGGTGATCGCGATCCTGATCGCTGCCGTCCTCCTGACAATGACGACCGCCTTGCGCCTGGCGCTGGCGCCCTACCTCGGGGGGCTGTCGCCGTTCATGCTCTATATCGCGGCGGTGCTGGTGGCAGGACTTGTGAGCGGGTCCTTCTGCGGCGCCCTGGTGATGCTGGTTGGCGGGTTCCTGGGATACCAGCTGTTCCTGTCCCCCGACGGCGTGGCTCAGCAGGGCTCCATTCTGGCCCTGATGCTGTTTTGGGGCGTCGCGGCGCCCGTGCTCGCCACCGCCAGCGAACTGCGCAACCAGTTGCGAGATGCCATGGCGCGATTGTCGGCTGCCATTGACCGGAAGGGACAGGACCGCATCCGGTCTTGATCCGGGCCCTTGCCCTCAAGGCGCGGTTCGGCCAAAGCCTGCGGCATGTCGAGGGTTTCCCAAACTGATCGAACCACTGTCGCGGTTCGGACTCTTGCCGTTCTGTGTGTCGTTCTGGCGATGATGTGCGCCGGCCTGGCCTGGGCCTGGACCCATGAGCGCGAGACCGCTGCCTGCTGGCGTATCGCGGCCGAGTTTCAACTGATGCCAGAGACCGAGTGTGGCGAGTAGGCACTATCTGGCTGGAACCAGAGCCTTGGGGAACTTTGCGCGTCGCATCGGTTACGCTCTGTTGACCTGCTCGTGCTTTCCACGTCTGGTTTTTCGGGTCAGACGCGTCTGAAGGGGTGAGATGATGCCGACTCTACTGCCTGTGATCCTGATGATTGGCGCTCTGGCCGGAGCTCTTCCGGCGGCCGCGCAAAGCGGCCCGCGTACGGCCAATGGACGCCTGGACCTCTCCGGAGTCTGGAGCAACGCCTCACTCACCTGGCTTGAGCGACCGGCGATTTTCAAAGGTCCCACGCTTCCGGAGGCGGAAGCCAGGGCGCGGGCGGCCGCAGATCCGCTGAAGCTGGCGGCGGTTCGTGATGCACGCCCGATGGATCCGAACGCCGGGCCCCCACCGGCCAGTGACGGCGCGCTCGGCGCGGCGCACAGCGCCGTGTTTCTGGACGCCGGCGACAGCTTCGCCCGGATCAAGGGCGAGTATCGCACGTCCTGGATTGTCGAGCCGTCGGATGGAAAGTTGCCACTCACCGACGTCGGCCGCCGAAGCTCGAGAGCCTCGGCCATTATGCGCGATCGCCAGGACCCGGACGGGCCGGAGCACCTCGCGCCGAACGATCGATGCCTTATCGGCTCCCGCGGTTCTGGCGGCCCAGGCATGCTCAACAACATCTACAATTCAAATTACCGGCTTCTGCTGACACCTGACGCGCTGGTGGTGATTGTCGAGATGGGCTTCGGCGTCCGGGCTATCCCGATCCTGAAGACCAAGGCGGAAGCCCAGGCCGCTCACGGCCCTGCCGCACTCCATCCCTGGATGGGTGACAGCACGGCCTGGTGGGAGGGCGGCACCCTCGTTGTCGAGACGATCAACGTCCATCCCACTCAAGGCAACTTCGGACCGATTTTCCTCTCGGAAAAGGGTCGCGTCACCGAGCGCCTGACCCGCATTTCTTCCAAGGAGATCGCCTACGACTTTGTCGTGGAAGACCCGGTCTTCTACACGCAGACCTGGAAGGCCGAGATGGTGATGTCCACGCTGCCCGGCGACATCTATGAGTATGCCTGCCACGAGGGCAATTATGCCATCGCCGGGATCCTGGGCGGCGCCCGAGCTACCGAGGGCAAGGCCGCGGGTCAGTAGGGGTTGTCGCCCATTTCGCCGCTCGCCCGCCTGAGCCTCGTGGCTGTCGTCGCCGCCGGTGTCGGTGCCTCCTGGCTACTCCAGGCCTTGCCGAAGGCGGCGCAGCCCC
>JANNFM010000567.1:0-12718 GCA_031379795.1 Alphaproteobacteria bacterium | reverse complement strand
CGTGTCGCGGCCTGCGAGGTGAGCCGCACGCTGGACCAGGGCCACGTCTCAGCCCGCGTCACCAGCCCCGCCTTGACCGGGTTGAGCGCCACATAGCGAAACGCCGCCACCCCCCGCGCCTGCGCCATCTCCAGCGCACTCCCGCTCTCGCCAGCCTCCAGCCGCTCGATCACCCCCAGCTTGAACTCACGGCTGAAGGTCCGTCTTTCCATCTTGGACATCTGTTCTCCTCGTAGAGAACTGGCCCTTATTTCCCTGTCTCACTCCAGGGGTCCACTCCAAGGGCGCCTGTCACATCACGAAGACCGGCGCGAACCCGCCGCCGGGCGTCCTGAAATTGGTCGTCTGGCCTTGATAGACCCGGGCGGCCGACAGCAGCGGCAGGCCCCGGTAGGTGTAGAGGCGAACGTCGAGCTTCAGCGCCTTGATCTCGCCGTCGATCCTGATCCGGCGTTCGGTTGGCGCGGCCAGTTCCTGGGCGATGTAGCCACCTCGCCGGACCTCCTCCCAGACGCCGCGGGTCATCTTGTCGCCGCGATAGACGGCCTTGCCGCCATGGCCACCGGCTGGCTTGAAGAAGTATCGCTTGCGAGCCGTCCACAGCGCGTCCGCGTTCTGGGGCGTCACCACGCTTGTAGCGGGAACCGCCTGGAGACTCTCTTGCTGCTCGGGGGTCAGGGTCCACTCGACAATGGCGGTCGGGTCGGAGAGCAGCGTCAGGTTCCGCTTGTCGGCAAGGAGCGCGTGGTTGTGGGGGTTGGGCGTCAGGACGACAGCCCCGGCGACATAGGCGCTACGCAGGGCTTCGTGACCCACGCCGCTTAGGGAAAAGTCGACCAGGCGATTGTAGACGATATCGACTGTCTGACCCTCGCATTGCAACCGGCCGTCGGCGAAGCTCAGTTCGGCGGGATCGACGATCCAGGCCTTCAGGCCGTGACGTTCGAAGAAGCGTTGGACCAGCAGGAACTCGGGAAACAGATACTGCTCCTGCGGTCGGTCATCGACGATGGCGACAGTCCGGGGCAGGCCAGCTCCGCCCTGCAGGCCCCATTCCGCCAGGAACATCTCCCAGACTGCGGACTCAAACTCATCCAAAGGCGTCGCCTGGATCGCATTCGCTGCTTCGCGACAGCAGGCACCCTGGGCGCGGGCGAGGAAGGCGTTCAGAAAGGCGCCGCCGGCGTTGGTATTGACCTCAATGAGCTTGGGACCGTCGCCGCCGAGGTGGAAATCGTAGCCCATGAAGACCCCGCGTGGCCCGAAGTTCCGCCGCGCGATCTCCGGCGCCCATGCCAACACCGCGGCCTGATAGGCCGGGTCCTCGGCGGCCGCTTCAACCGCGGCGACGACATCAAGCATGGCGTTGAGATCGGCTTTGGCGAGGAACACCGGCATGCCAGCGAAGAGATGCGGACGGGCGGCCAACAAGGCCTGAGCAAGGTCCGGATCAGCCGCCTCCGCCTGAATCGCCGTCAGCAGCCCGACGCCGTCCAGCGTGACGCAGAAGCACTCTCTGTTGAGCACCGCATCGCGAGTGTCATCGGGCATGCTGCGGGTCCCCCGCTTCCGCCGACGCTGGGTCAGTCCCAAGGATCGCGAAAGCTATGCCGGGTAACCAGGCGAGTGCGGGGAGCGCCACAAAGTACGCACCGAGCGCCATCTGGTAGCGGGCGCACGCGCCGATCAGCCCGGAGGCGGCGCGACGGCACCGCGAGCGAGAGGCCTGCGCGCCTCGGCGGCTCACCGTTCGAGGAACGACAGAGCATTGAACGCCAGGGCGATCAGGGCACCGGCGAGGCCGCCGAACGCCAGCGACCAGCAGAGCCCAACCCCCAGAGCGGTCGTCGAGCCTGCGGGCGCGAGGGTAAACAGCGATATGTACATATGGCTGGCGTTGGCCCATCCGAGCGCCGCGCCAATCCAGCAAAGGACGAACAGCGCCCCGAGAGCGATGGCACCCGCAGCCGCGCAGCGAACGAGCGGCAGTCGCGCACGGATTACCTGGGTGTCAGCAAGACTGGCCATGAGCAAGTGTCCTTCGCATCTGTGGGAAGGTCCCCCTCAGGTGTTTGTTCCGCCTTGATCTTGATCAAGCAAACGCGACTCTCCGGACTCATCGTATTTCAGTGACACGATATAATTTGCGTAAACCGGTACGGCTGGGGTTCGCGCAGGCGGCCTATGGCCATTCCACTGAGAAACACTCCGACACGATACCCATTGAGCCTTCCGGAAAGCAGGGACGCCAGCAACCTGTCGTGCCCATTTCCCTGTCTCAATCGCGGAACCAACCCACCCGCACGACCAGCCGGGTTTGTACATTGTGTTGTCCGAACCTAAGGGGGGCTGGCCATCATCTGACCGCCTTACCGCAACACCCGGATCTTCACATTCCGGAACCCCACCTCATTCCCGTGGTTCTGCAACGCAATCCCGCCCGTCGCGCCCGTTGCAAACACCGGCCAGCGCTTGAACTTGCTCGCCGCCACCAGGGCCCCGAACGCGGGCGAACCGATCTCATAGCGCGCCACTTCCATGCCGTTCAGCCAGTGCTGGACCTTGCCGTGATCCACGATCAACCGCGCCTGATTGAATTCCCCCACCGGCCGGGTCATGTCCATGGCGGGGGCCACCAGGGCGAAGAGGCCGCCGGCCCGTTCCAGCGGCGGCTCGCCGCGGGCGTTGTCGAGGATCTGGTACTCCGGTCCACTCTCGTAGGGCGCATCGCCGACCGGGAGCACGTGGTACATCACGCCGGAATTGCCGCCCTTGCTGATCCGCCATTCGAAGGTGAGCTCGAAACTGGCGTAATCGCCTTGGGTCACGATGTCCTTCGCCACCTTGGGGTCGGGGAAGAGGACGCCGTTCTCCACCTTCCAGCCGGGGCCGATTTCCGCCTGCTTGAAAGCCCGCCAGCCGTTTGTGGTCTTGCCGTCGAACAGCAGGGTCCAGCCGGCCTTCTTCTCGGCGCGCGTCAGGGTGTTGTCGGCGGCGAGCGCGCCAGTGGCCAACGCTGCGATCGCGAGGCCCAGCATCAAGGGTTTCATCAGCATATCCCTCACAAGCTGAGCTTCTTCAGTTCCTGCTCCAGCGCGGCCTTGACCGCGTCGGAGGGGCCGGGATCGCTGACGCGGGCGACGTTGCCGATGTAGCCGATGTCCTTGAAGCCCTCCGCGGTGGTGTAGTAGGCGCCGACGGCTAGCTTGCGGAAGCTGACGAAGAACGGCGTGCCGTGCAGGGCCTTCAGCGCGGCGGCCCGCTCCGATGCACCGGCCTTCAGCACCTTGCGGCCCAGGTCGTTCAGGCCCGGCACGATCCGCGCGCGGCTCGCCACCTGATCGGGGTAGGGCGCGCTGACCCACTCGTCGATGAAGTCGGGCACGCCCAGAGCGCTGGCCGAGGGCGCGGTGGTGGACGCCGGCAGGATATAGTCCGCCAGGATCGCCGCCGTCTGCAACTGATCCGGCGTCAGGATGCGTGGCCAAGGTGCCTTGGCCGGCTCCACCAGATTGGGATCGGTGCCATAGCCCTTGGACTCGGCCTTGCCGCCCATCTTCGGGCCATAGACCACGACGCCGGCCGCCGCCGCGGTGGCCGCGCCGACCACGCCGATCCAGGTGATGGCCGTGCGCCGGTCGATCTTCGAAACGTAAGGGGTGGGGGTTTCGTCGGTCATCACAGCGCTCCCTGTTTGGCCAGCGTCGCCAGATGGTCACTGGAGCGCCAGGCCAGGGCCAGGATCGACAGCGTCGGGTTCTTGTCCGGGCTGGAGACCAGCACCGCGCCGTCGGTAACGAACAGGTTGGGGACGGCCCAGGACTGGCCGTACTGGTTGACCACCGAGTCCTTGTCGTTGTGGCCCATGCGGACGGTGCCGACCTCGTGGATCATCTCGCCGCCCTTGGAAATCGCCTTGCGGCCATCGGTCTCGTAGCCGGGCACGGGCGTGCCGCCCAACCGGTCGATCACTTCGAGGAAGGTCTGCACCATGTGCGCCGCCTGGCGGATCTCCGCGTCGCCCCACTTCCAGTGGAACCGGAGCACAGGGATGCCCCACTTGTCCTTCACCTTGGGGTCCAGCTCGCAGTAACAGTCGTCGTTGGGGATCATCTCGCCGCGCCCATCGAATCCGATGCCGCTGCCGTAACGGTGGCGCAGCTTGTCGCGCAGCGCGTCACCAACCAGGTCCTCGTCGTCGCCCACATAGGTCCCGATGCCCAGCGACGGCATGCGCCGGCCGCCGCCGATCTCGATGTGATAACCGCGCGGGAAGCCCAGCTCTTTCTGCTTCTCATAGCCCCACCACGGCACATAGGTGTGCTGCGTGCCCTGGCCGTCATCGTTGGTGGGCGGCAGGCCTTCCATGGCGGGGAAGCGGCCCTGAACGCCAAGGCCCACGCTGTCCATCAGGTAGCGGCCGACCATCCCATTGGTGTTGCCGAGGCCATCGGGGAACGCGGCGCTCCTGGAATTCAGCAGGATGCGCGCGGTCTCGCCGGACCCGGCGGCCAGCACGACCGACCGGGCCGTCACCGAATGGTGCTTTCCGGTCTTGCGGTCCACATAGGTGACACCCTTGGCCTTGCCCGCCTTATCCAGGTCCACCTGGTAGACCAGCGCATCCGTGGTGATGGTCAGGTTGCCGGTGGCCATGGCCGGGGGCAGCAGCACGGTGGTGCTCTGAAAGTTGGCGCCGATGGAGCAACCGCGCCCGCAGGGGGTGGCGAAGATGCAGGTGTTGCGGCCTTCCATCGCCTGGGTGACCACCGCCCCGTGCATCGGGATCACCGGAATGCCCATGGCCCGGAAGGCGCGCTCGTAGAAGATCTCGAACGCGCGGGGCGGGGCCGATTCCATCAGACACCCAGGCGGGGAGTCCGGCGTGTTCAGGAGCCCGCGGGGCGGAGCGGCGCCGGAGACGCCGATCAGGCGCTCGGTCTTGTCGTACCATGGCGCCAGATCGTCGTAGGTGATCGGCCAATCGAAGCCCAGGCCGTCGCGGCTTCGCGGCTTGAAGTCCAACTCGCCGAACCGGAGCGAGATCCGCCCCCAGTGATTGGTCCGTCCGCCCAGCATGCGCGGTCGCCACCAGGTGAAGGGCTCTGAACCGTCGGCGACGGTGTAAGGCTCGTTCGGGACTTCCCAGCCGCCGTCCACGGTGGCGTCATAGAACCCGAACGGTTTGTCAGGTGTACTGGCCCCGCGCAGGGGCGCCTGGGCTGGGATGTTGAACATCGGGGTCTCGGTGGCGGGGTCGTAGTGCCGGCCGGCCTCCAGCATCAGCACCTTCAGGCCGGACTTGGTCAGGTGAAAGGCGCTCATGCCGCCGCCGGCGCCGGAGCCGACGATGATCACGTCATAGGGTTCAGTCGCCATGCTTCAGGGCCTTGCCGGTTCGGAGTGTGCTCCTACGTTGGCGCCGTTCCAGGCCGCCGCCAACGCCCAAGGCTGGAATCGCCCCAGTTTGCCGCCCGGATTGTCGCCGCGCGCGGTTGACGCCAGCCGGCATCCGACCTCTAACCTTGGCAAACCGTCTGTTCAAAGTCGGTCATGGGAGGACATGAATGGTCGCGGCGGCGGACGATCCAGATCGGGCGCTCATCGAAGACGCGCCGCCGCTTCGTCTGCGCACCAAGCTGGCTTTCGGCATCGGCAGCGCCGCCGAGACCATCGCTCTGTTCTCGCTGAGTTCCTACGGACTACTCTACTACAATCAGGTGCTCGGCTTGCCGGGCTGGATGGCCGGGATGGCCATATCGCTCTCTTTCGTTGTTGACGGCTTCGCCGATCCGATCATCGGATCGCTGTCTGACCGCACCCGATCGCGTTTCGGTCGCCGACACCCCTTCATGTATGCCGCCCCGATCCCCATAGCGCTGTTTTTCCTGGCGATTTTCAACCCACCTGCCGGCCTCAGCCACTGGCTGCTGTTCACCTGGTTCACCGGCTCGGTGATTGGCCTGCGGGTCGCGATGGGGGTGTTCCACACGCCACACCTGGCCTTGGGGGGCGAGCTTTCCCACTCTTACGTCGAGCGCAGCCAGGTGATGGCCTGGAACAATTTTTCTACCTGGATCGGGGGCACGGCGATGTCCCTGATCGCGCTGACCTTCTTTTTCAAGGCGACGCCCGAGTATCCCCGGGGCCTTCTGAACCCCGAACCCTACCTGCCATTTTCCCTGCTGGCGGCGGCGGCGACCTTGACCATCCTGTTTGGATCGGCGTGGTTCACCCGCGACCAGATTCCGCGGTTGCCGCGCCCGCCCATCGATCAGCCACCATTCTCACCGTTCGAATTCCTCAAGGACGTTGGCAAGGTTCTGGCCAACCGAAATTACGTCTGGCTCCTGGCCGGCCTGTTCGCGCTATCCCTGATGACCGGGGTGAGAGAAACCCTGAACCTTTATGGCGCGACCTATTTCTGGGGATTTTCGTCCGAACTGTTGCGCTGGTACACCGTCGGCAGCCTGGTGGGGTTTGTCGCCGCGCTGAATCTCACGCCGCGCCTTCACGCGCGATGGGGCAAGCGTTGGGTGATCATGTGGAGCGCGGGCCTGAGTGTGGTCTTTCCGGCCGTCGGCTACATGCTGCGCCTCTCCGGCTTCATGTTTGAAAATGGAGATCCCCGGCTCCTGCCGACGCTGGTGGCCATCTCGGCCTTCAGCTACGCGACCGGTGCCATCCTGAACATCTCGGTTATGAGCGCGCTGGCCGACGTGGCCGATGAGAACGAAGTCCGGTTCGGGGTGTGTCAGGAGGGGGTGCTCTATTCTACGCGTGCCCTGTTCCAGAAGCTCGACACCGCCCTCGGCGCAGCACTTGCGGGCTTCGTCCTGACGCTGATCGCGTTTCCGGAAAAGGCACAGCCGGGCCAGGTCGACCCGCAAACCATCATTCAATTGGGCATGGTTATCGGGCCGATCTCCATGATCCCCGGCCTGATCGCGGTCTTCCTCTATGGCCAGTACAGCATCACAAAAGCTGACCACGCTGCCACTCGGGCCAAGATCGCTGACCTGCAGCGGGCTCGCGCCGCGAACGCGACGGGGGCCGGGGACGAGGCATGACCGACACCAACAAAAACAACGAGGTTCTGGAGCCGATCCTCGATCCTGATCGCGCGATTGTCGATCCCCATCACCATCTGTGGCCGCCGCGGCCGGATGCGCCCTACCTTCTTGATGATCTCGACGAAGACACAGGGTCGGGCCATCGGATCGTTGCGACGGTCTTCATCGAGTGTCTCGCCGCCTTCCGGTCAGAGGGGCCGGAACACCTTCGAAGTGTCGGTGAAACGGAATTCGTGGCCGGGATCGCCAGCCGGTCCCGCAATCGACCCGGGCCTCCCGTTGCGGCTATCGTCGGGTCGACCGACCTTCGGCTTGGCCGGCGTGTCGATGACGTGCTGGCAGCCCATATCGAGGCGGGGCAGGGGCTGTTTCGCGGCATCCGCCACGCAGCCAGTTGGGACCCTTCAGACATCATACGGGTCTCGCACCACAACCCGCCGCCGGACCTCTACCTCAACACAGCGTTCCGCGAAGGGTTCGCGCGTCTGGCGCCGGCCGGTCTGTCCTTCGACGCGTGGCTGTATCACCCCCAGATCCCGGACCTGACGGATCTCGCCCACGCTTTTCCGGAGACGAACATCGTCCTGGACCACTTCGGCGGCCCACTGGGCATCGGACCGTATGCTGACGCACGCGCCGAGGTCTTCCGGAACTGGCGGCGCGATATCGCACCCCTGGCGGCCTGTCCCAACGTGTTCATCAAGCTGGGTGGAATGGCCATGCCGATCAACGGCTATGGCTGGCACAAGTCGCCCGGCAGCCCGCCGTCGTCCGAGGCGTTTGTTGAGGCGCAGGGTGACTACTACCGGGCCGCCATCGATCTGTTCGGGCCCACCCGGTCGATGTTCGAAAGCAACTTCCCGGTCGACAAGGTGAGTCTGTCCTACCGCGTGCTTTGGAATGCGTTCAAACGCCTGGCCGAGCCTTTCAGTGAGGGCGAAAAGGACGCCCTGTTCCGCGCCACAGCGGCCGGTTTCTACCGTCTGTCGGTCTAATCCGGTCGAGTCCGGCGCCAGCGCGGTGTGATCAGAGTCCTAGGTGTGAAGCAGTCCACGTAGCAACGCGTCCACATAGTGCTTCGCCCGCGCGTCCGAGCCTTCGTCAGGCCGCCACCACGCCAGCTCGGACGCGGAGTTGATGGCCGCCGTAATTATCTGGGCGGTTACGGTGGTGTCGATCGCCCGGATCGAGCCGTCTTCGATCCCGTCGCAGAGCATGGAGGCGTAGCGAATGGTGATCCCGCGCAGGCGCGCCAGGAGTTCGATGCGAATGTTCTCCGGCACCGTGGACAGCGCGGTTGTCCGCAGGAGTGGCGCGCTGCTCTGTTGAAGGCGCACCAGGGCGGACAGCAGGGTCACAAACACCTGGAGCTTGTCGCCGCTTTCGACGTCGGCAGCTTCGGCAGCGTCGATGGCGCGCCACAGGATCGCGAACGTCCGGTGGAAGCCGGCGACCACCAGCTCATCCTTGTTGGAGTTGTAGTGATAAAACGCGCCCTTGGTGACATTGAGGTGCGCCGAGATGCGGTCCGCGGACGCGCCGTGATAGCCCTCTTCGTTGATCAGCTGGGTCGCCGCGCGCAGGAACTGCTCGGGCGATCCTTCCTCGTGAGCGTAGCCGCCGTCGGGAATAACCAGCGCCTGGGCCGGCGGAAGGCTCGCGCCCGTGACGATGATGCCATTGATCAGAACGTCGGCGATGCGATCGGCGATGCGGGCGTAGTCCGCCGGTCGCCAGTAAGGCAGCCAGGCCGTCGAGAAGGTCAGCGTCGCCAGCAGCAGCAGCGTGCGCCCGTTTCGATCGCCGCGGCTGGCTGTGCTTGACACCGGAATCAGCCGGCGCGCGCGACGGAACATTCCGACATAGGCGTCGTTGACTTCACGTCGGTTCAACGCCTTGACATCGTTGAAGTTCGCAATGGGTTCCGCCAGACCCTTCGCGACCTGCGCGCGATAGTCGAAGTGGTTGCGAATGAACGCGCGCAGCCGCCCAGCACTGTCGGGTTCATTCTCACTGTCGGCGATCAACTGATCGAACCGGGCGATCGCTTTCAGGAAGACCGCGACGGCCAGATCTTCCTTGTTCTTGAAATAATAGATCAGGCCTGACGGCACGAGATTCAGGCACGCTGCCACGTCGCCCAGGGTCATACCGCGGACGCCATGACGGTTGATCTCGGTTACGGCGGACAGAACGATGGCTTCGCGCTTGGCCAGGAATCGGGTGCTCGGCGTGCGGCCCGACGGTGCGACGACCGATTTTTCATCTGTCAGAGTTTCGGATGCCATTGGTCGTCCATAACTCAGTTTGCCGCTCATCGCCAACAATCGGGTCGGTTTCACCCTATCGGCACGGCCTGTCGAGAAAAGTCGCCTCAAACCTCGCCGTGTCTCGCCAACCTGTCGCGACACGGATCGGCAGGGTCTCAATCGTGAGCGCGTCGCCGCGGAGCGCCAGATAGACCGCCACGGCGTCGTACTGCGTCGTCGATTTTTGGGTAAGCCGTTCCGCGGGGGAGTTGAGCGCCGCCAGTCAGAGCCGATAGTTCTCCAGAACCGCCTCAGCCATGCTGCCGGGGTGAGATCGCGCGTGGTCGTAGAAGCGCTGGTAGCCAGCCGCCTTCAGCACCGCGCTGCCGCAGCTGTCGAGAGGCGTGATCGTCATGTCCCAATTGGCGGACAGCGCGGTCTGCGCCGCCGGGATGACGGCGAAGACGTTGTATTCCGCCGATGGGGTCTCGGCCCCGCGGTAGCCGACGCGCACCGACCCGCACATGCCAACGAAGGTCGCGTTCTGCGCGATCTCAGGTCTGCGTTTGAGGGCTTCGGCGATGTTGGTCAGGGGGCCGATTCCGATGACGGTGACGGGCTGATTTGACCCCATGATCGTGTCGATGATCGCGTCGACCCCGTTTTCGAGGACGGTGGGATGTGTTTCCAGCGCGCCGTCGCTGAAGCCGGCCTGCGACGTCCAGCAACCCTGCGCAGAGATCGCCCCGATAGCGCACGTCACCGCTCACCGTAGTAATCAGGCGCAGGTCCAGTCCGGGCTGGCCAGCAGCATGGCCAGCGCCCAGGTGTCGTCGATGTCGGTGCCGATGTCCGTATCGAGGATGACGGGGCTAGGGACAGCTTGGGCGCTCATCGGGATGGGATAGCCCCTGACAGCAAGCGTTCGACGTCGCTCAGATAAGGCATGGCGTTCGCTGTGCCACGTCGCGTGACGGATAGGCCTGCGACGGCGCAGCCAAAGGCGGCCGCGTCCAGGGGATCGTCTCCCCGGGCCAGAGCCATCGAAAATGCGCCCACAAAGGCGTCTCCCGCACCGGTGGTATCGACGACGGCCCCGGCGTCTCTTGAAGGAACCAGCACGGACCTGTTCCGCGAATGAAACAGGGCGCCGCGCGCGCCCAGGGTGATCAACGCGATGCCGACGCCGCGCGCCAGCAGAACATCGCCGGCCATGCGAGCGTGATCTACGGTTTCGACGAAAATCCCGGTGAGCGCCGCCGCTTCCGTCTCGTTCGGAACGATCACGTCGCTGAGGTTGTAAATGACCTCGGGAAGGTCCGCCGCTGGCGCAGGGTTGAATACGGTCATCACTCTGTTGGCGCGGGCGATTTCCAGGCCACGAAGGGCGACCTCGACGGGTTGCTCCAGCTGGGTGACAAAAACGCGCGAGGACGCAATAGCCGCTTCGAAGCCTTCGACATCAGCGACGCTGAGTTCGCCGGCCGCGCCGGGAACCATGATGATCGCGTTTTCGCCGCTGGCCGCGTTCACAAAGATGGCGGCCGCACCGGTCGGCGTGTCGGTCTCAATGACTAGGGGGTCGACGCCGGCAGCGGTCCAGGTCGTCCGAGCCATGTCGGCGAACGCGTCACGGCCAAGCCGCGTGATGAACCTGACCCTGGCGCCCAGCCGCGCCGCGGCCACAGCCTGGTTGGAGCCTCTTCCGCCTGGCCCCAGACTGGACCCGGAGCCGATCAGCGATTCGCCGACCGTCGGGAGGCGCGGCGCGCGAACGGCGAGATCGGCGACGAAGGCGCCGAGGATCGCGACGCCTTCCTGGTTCCCGCTCAGCGGATTGATCCGCGCCAATCGCAGCTCCCGAAGGGCTCGCCCGGGCCGCTACGCGGCGTCTATCAGGTTGAACCGCGTTCCGCAGATGTCGACGCGATCATCCGAGACGTAGCAGCCTCGCGCTTCAGCGCGGGCCAGGATGTGGCCGCGGTTGCGCACGGCGATATCCAGCCCGCCCAGACCCGCGCCGCGGCCGTCGGTGGTCTCGACGAAGCGCAGCGTGGCGTTGTGCAGGGCGATGGTCACGCTTCCACCCGTCGTATCCAGCGGTAGACCAATCACCCGACTCCACAGATCCGCCAACGCCATCGGATCGGGTCCCTGCAGTTCAACGCCCACGAAATCGACCGTCACGTCCTGTCGGACTTTGTCTTCCCAGCCGTAGCCGCCCACGGGCATCCAATGGCCGGTGAGTTCCTCGTGCGTGTCCCACTCCACCTCGAGGAAGGCGGCGAGCATGTCGCCGGGGTGAAGCTGGCAGAGGTTCCAGCCGTCCCGCTGGGATTCGTAGGCGACCCGAACCTTATTTTCCAGCGCCCGCGACCTCAGCGCCTGCTGGTTGGCGAAGGTGTCGGCCTGGGTGATCACCATATAGCCGCCGTCGCCGCCGCGCCGATCCAGGTAGCGGCGGCCTGCCGTGCCCTCGCGGATGGGCGCCACCACCTCCAGGAAGTTGCGTCCGATCGGCAACAGCGTGTTCTCGAGACCAAACGCTCCGACGCCCGGATCGACGTAGCATCGTTCGACGCCCAGAATGTCGGTGAGGTCCTGGATCACGGGCTCCAGCTTGTGGGCCACAAGGCAGATCTGTCGGAGCTGGATGGTCATGCCGCAAGGTCCCCGCGAGACTTAGGATGAAGCGACGGACCCACCGTCGCAGGCAATGGTCTGACCCACCACATACTGGCCCGCGCGCGAGCTCAGGAAAATGGCCAGGCCCGCAATGTCCCGGGCGTCGCCGACGCGACCGCTGGGGTTGCCGCGACCCACGCGGTCCCAGTCGGCGCCGGCATTGTTCACCAGGATGTCCAGTTTCGGTTCGAGCGCGGCCAGCCGCGACGCGAGGGATGCTACGCCCGACATCTGGGACAGATCCGCCGGGAGCGAGACGCAGGTTCCGCCGTAGGTTTCTGACAGCCGTTTGGCAGTCGCCTCGCAGACATCGGCCTTGCGCGACGAGATGTAGACCTTGGCGCCGCTGGCCATGAACCCGGCGGCGATCATCTCGCCGATACCCCGAGAGCCCCCGGTCACCAGCGCAACCTTGCCCTTGATCGAAAAGAGATTCTCAAACGACGCTGGCATCTGGTTTCCCACCCCGTGTTTTGTGCTGGCCTCCCTCTGAGGCCGAAGGTCCGACTTTCAGTAGACAGTACGGATGGGACGCACGTTTGATCAAGGGCGACGCCGGACGATCTTGTTGCTTTGAGAAAATGGTATGCCAAAGTTGGGAAATCGTCTTGATATCAGCGGGCTTCCGACACGCGACACCTGACCACCTTGCAAGCCTGATGATTGGTCGCCGCCGTCGGACGACCCGCGCCACCGCTGATGATCACGCGT
>JANNFM010000500.1:0-10293 GCA_031379795.1 Alphaproteobacteria bacterium | reverse complement strand
AAACAGGGTGTTATTCTGTGAGGGGAATCGACCCCTCATCCGACCTGCTGCGCAGGCCACCTTCTCCCACAAGGGGAGAAGGGCGCACACTCAATCTGTTGATATATTTGACGTTTCGGCGATGTGTGAATCCGATAGCCGTTGGAGGAGGGGGACCGCGGCTCAACACTGATACCGACCAATCTCAGGCCGCGCCCGAGGTCCTTCGCCCCCGTACCTTCGGCCCCGGCGTTCCAGGTAGCCTGAGCTCAAACACCGTGCCCTCGTCGCCGGTGACTGACAGGGTCAGGTCGCCGCCGTGGGCCTGGGCAAGTTCGCGGGCAATGGCCAGCCCCAGACCCGTCGAGTCCGGGCGACCGGAACCGGCAAAGGGCTGGAACAGGCGTTCGCGGATCCGCAACGGAACGCCCGGACCATCGTCAGAGATGCGTATCAGACTGGCGCCGCCTACCGCCTCCAGTGAGATTTCGATCTTGCCGGAGGTTGCGCGGTCCGGCTGGTGTTCGATGGCCTGGCGCGCGTTGCGAAGCAGGTTGACCATAATCCGATGCAGCTGGTCCGGGTCGGCGATCACCTGATCCGACGCCGCCACGCGAGAGGTCAGTTTGATGCCAGTCTCGGCGAGACGCGCCTCGGCAGCGGCTTCGGCGATGGCGTCGGCCAGGCGCAGGGTCTGGCTCTCGGGCGCGGCTTCCTGGGTCTTGCCGTAGGCCAGCACGCCGGACGCCAGTTTCACGGCGCGGTCGAGGGCGCGCTCGAGCCGGGGCAGCGCCTGGCTGACCTTGGGATCCTTGAGTGCGGCCAGTCGCTCTGACGCCAGCTGCGCGCCGGTCAGCATGTTCTTGAGGTCATGGTTGATCTTGGCCACCGCCTCGCCCAGGGCGGCCAGCCGGGCACGGGAGCTGAGCGCCGTGCGCAGGTCGGCTTGCATCCGGTCCAGCTCGGCTTCGGCGCGGCCGATCTCATCACGGCGTCCGGAGAGCTGGACGCGGGCCGCGGGATCTTCTGGATCGGCGCGGAACCGCTCCATGGCGAATGTGATCCGCTGCATCGGGCGCACCAGGAACAGGTTGAGCGCCAGATAGACGATCAGGCCGGCCAGGGCCGAAACGCCGGCCACGATGGCCACCAGACGCCAGAGGTAGCTCGCCAGCGCCTTCTTGAGCTCGGTGTCTGTGGCCACGAACTCGATGAAGTCGGCCTCGCGGAACCGCGGCTCGGCCATCACGCGGACCCGATCCCCCGGCCCGAACAGGGTCTGGAATGGCGCGAACAGGCCGAGGCCAGCTGCGTTGGAACGGAGATCGACCAGATAGGGCGGGCGTGACGGGCGGGCATTTGCGAACACGAGGCGGCGGACACCGTCGCTGGAGACCGCCACGATCTCAACGCCGGCGCCTTCGAGCAGTTGGGTCTTGAGCTGTTCGGACACCACGCGATCCGGGGCCACCTCGGCGGCGAGGGAGGCCAGTTCGGCGGCGCGGACCCGGTCCAGCAGCCACTGCTTCTCGTAGGCCGCCATGGCCGGCAGGATCGCCAGTGTCCCGCCCAGCGTCGCGATCACCACGGTCAGGACCAGCAGACGTGCGGAAAGGCCGCCGGGCCAGAACAGGCGGCGGCGCCAGGGTCGCGCAGGAAGTTCGGTGGGCGTCGTGTCGTCCGCCATCGTCCTATCGAATTAGTGCAGGCGACCGCGCGGGGCAACGCGCGTGCTCCCGGGATGAGCCTATTCCGCCCCGATTGCCTCGGAGACAGACTGGAATCCGTCGGCGCGCAGGCGCTGGGCGAGATCGTGCTTGATCCGGGTCACCAGACCGGGGCCCTCATACGCAAGGGCCGAATAGAGCTGGACCGCAGAGGCACCGGCGCGAATTTTGGCATACGCGTCGCCGCCTGAAGCGATGCCGCCGGCGCCGATCAGCAGGAAACGCCCCGCCGTCGCTGCGCGGAAACGCCGCAGGATCTGGGTGGAGGGTCCAAACAGCGGCGCGCCCGACAGGCCCCCGGCCTCATCGCGGTGAGACGACGTCAGCGGTGGGCGCGCGATCGTGGTGTTGGCGACGATGATGCCCGCAAGGCCGTGGCGGGCCACCACCTCGACAATCGCCTCGACCTCGGTGTCGTCCAGATCGGGCGCGACCTTGAGAAACATCGGCGCCGCGCCGCCAGCGGGCAGAGACTGGGCGGTGTTCATCAGGCGGCCCAGCAGGTCCTCCAGCGCCGCCGCTGTCTGCAACGCGCGCAGGCCAGGCGTATTGGGAGAGGAGATATTGATCGTGAAGTAGGACGCCATCCCCCAGAGGCGCCGCAAGCCGCTGGTGTAGTCGGCCAACCGATCCTCAGACTCTTTGTTGGCCCCCAGATTGGCGCCGACGATGCCGGGCCCTCGGCGTGCGAGGCGGGCAGCGAAAGCCTCCAGACCCTGGTTGTTGAAGCCCATCCGGTTGATGACGGCCTGATCCTCGGTCAACCGGAACAGGCGAGGCCGGGGATTGCCGACCTGGGGCAGCGGCGTCACGGTTCCGCACTCGGCAAAGCCGAACCCGGCGCGCAGCATGGGCCCGAACACCTCGGCGTTCTTGTCAAAACCCGGCGCAAGCCCCACCGGATTGGGCAGACTCAGCCCGGCAATTTCGCAGCCCAAAATGGGGTCGTCGGCAGGGGCGACGGGACCAAGGCCCAGCTGAAGTCCCCGGATGGCCCAGGTATGGGCGTCTTCGGGGTCCAGCACCCGCAGCGCGCGCGTAGCCAGTCCGTGGAGATCGGTCATGCGGGAACGCGCGGCATGCCGCTGTCGTCCAGGGGAGCCTCATGGACCGCCAACACCGCGTCCACACCCAAGGCCGCATAGAGGTGCGGGAAGAGATCGCCGCCGCGCGAGGGCTCCCACTTGAGCGCCGCGCCCAGATCGTCGCCTTCCACCTCCAGCACGACCAGATCGGCCAGACCGGAAAAGTATTTGCGTGCCGTCTCACCGGCCTGGGGGGCGGTCGAGAAATGAATGTAGCCGTCCTGCCGGTCGATGGCGGAGCCCTCGAAACGACCCGCCGAGCGGGCTGCCGTCCACTCGCTTCGCGGCAGGATCTTGTAGATCCGCATCTCAGTAGTCCGGGAAGAACAGGCCGTCCGCGTGAGGCCGTCCCTCGGCGTCAAACAGGAAGACCGCGGCCGCCGCGGTCGGATAACGGCGTTGCGCCCGTGAGATCATGCTGGCGGGCGCGTGAGCCTCGCGCAGCAGGGCCACGGTCAGTTCCTGAAGTCCGGGATTGTGACCGACCACCAGCACGGTCGACACAGCGGCCCCGGCCTCGAACGCGGCGGCTCGAACCACGTCTGAAAAGGCGTGATAGAGGTCGTCGTCATACCGCACCCCGGCATTCGGAAACGCCGTCCCCGCGGCATCCCAGGTGTCCCGGGCGCGGGCGGCCGTCGACACCAGCGCCAGATCCGGCACAAAGCCCATCTCGGCCAGGCGCAGACCCATAGCCCGCGACTCGACTATTCCGTGGGGCGCCAACCGACGGTCAAAGTCTTCGCCCGTCTCCGAGCCCGGGTCGGCCTGGCCGTGCCGAAGGAGGATCAACCGATCCATGGACGCTCCCTGTTCAGGCTCTCATAACCCAGGTGGAGCGGGCTGCAACCCATTGACAGGGGTTGGGCGAGGCGGTCCAAGGCGGCATGACGGCGCAGGCGTCCACAACAGGCGGTATCGAGACCGGTGGCGGCACCTGGCGGTTCGCGGCGGACCAGCCGCTGCGGCTTGATTCGGGTGCAATCCTTGCCCCGTTGGAAATCGCCTACAAGACCTACGGGCGGCTGAATGCCACGCGCACCAATGCCGTGCTGGTCTGTCATGCGCTGACCGGTGACCAGCATCTGGCCTCCAACCATCCGATCACGGGTAAACCTGGCTGGTGGGACCTGTATGTCGGGCCCGGCCGACCCCTGGACCCCGAGCGCCACTTCATCATCTGCACCAATGTGGTCGGGGGTTGCATGGGCACCACAGGCCCGGCGTCCATCGATCCGCAATCCGGCGAGGCCTGGGGCCTGAAGTTCCCGGTCATCACCATCGCCGACATGGTCAGGGCACAAGCCATGCTGATCGAGGCGCTGGAGATCGATACCCTGTTCGCTGCGGTGGGTGGATCCATGGGCGGCATGCAGGTGCTGCAGTGGGCGGCAGACTATCCGGACAAGCTGTTCAGCGCGGTCTGTATCGCCGCCGCCGCGCGTCACTCCGCCCAGAACATCGCGTTTCACGAGGTGGGCCGCCAGGCGATCATGGCCGACCCCAACTGGTGCGGCGGGGCCTATCTGGCCGCCGGCGTGCGACCGGACAAGGGGCTGGCCGTCGCCCGGATGGCGGCGCACATCACCTATTTGTCGGAATCGGCCCTGCAGCGGAAATTTGGCCGCGAACTGCAGCAGGACGGCCTGTCCTGGGG
Organism: Alphaproteobacteria bacterium; assembly: GCA_031379795.1. Classification (GTDB taxonomy): domain Bacteria; phylum Pseudomonadota; class Alphaproteobacteria; order Caulobacterales; family Caulobacteraceae; genus Phenylobacterium. Next base: position 5,845 of record JANNFM010000500.1, on the reverse strand, counting down.
CTTCGACGCCGACTTCCAGGTGGAGAGCTATCTTCGCCATCAGGGGGCCAGTTTCGTCGACCGCTTCGACGCCAATTCCTATCTCTACATCACCCGGGCGCTCGATTATTTTGACCTGTCAGCGCAGTTCGGCGGGGTGCTGGCAGAAGCCTTTCGCAAGGCGCGGCACGTGAAATTCTGCGTGCTGTCGTTCTCGTCGGACTGGCTTTACCCGACGGAGGAGAGCCGCGATGTGGTGCGCGCGCTGAACGGCGCCGGATGCCGCGCCAGTTTCGCCGAGATCGAGACTGACAAGGGCCACGACGCCTTCTTCCTGGCTGACCCCCAGCTGGACCAGACGTTGCGCGGGTTCCTCGCCGCCCAGGCCCAGGCGCGGGGTCTGGGATGAGCGCCATCCGCGAGGACTTCCGCGAGATCCTGACCCTGGTACGGCCCGGCGCGCGGGTGCTGGACGTGGGCTGTGAGGACGGCGAGCTGCTGGAGCTGTTGACCCGGGAAAAGGCCATCGATGGCCAGGGGCTGGAGATCAGTCCCGAGGGGGTCTCGGCCTGTCTGGCGCGCGGGCTGGCGGTGGTTCAGGGCGACGGCGACCGCGACCTCGACCACTTTCCGACCCGGGCGTTCGACTACGCGATCCTCTCAAAGACCCTGCAACAGATGCGCGAGCCCCGGCATGTGCTGTCCGAACTGCTGCGGATCGCCGATCAGGCCGTGGTGTCTGTCCCGAACTTCGGCCACTGGAAGGTGCGCTGGGCGCTGCTGAGCCGGGGTCGGATGCCAGAGACCGGCGCCCTGCCCGAACCCTGGTGGTCCACGCCCAACATCCACCTCTGCACCCTGCGCGATTTCACCACCCTCTGCGACGACCTGAACCTGCGCATCGATGCCTGCATGTCACTGGCCGACGGCAAGCCCGCCCGCAGCATCGACCCCCGCCAGCCCATCGAGAACTGGCGAGCGGAAACGGCGCTGTTTCTGCTGAGCCGCAAGGCGGAGGGTGGGATTGTGGCCCCGGCGTCGAAGGCGGACCTGTTCGGGTAGGTGGGGATCAAGTCGAACAGATTGATTTCCCGCCCTTAATGGGGAGGGAAAAGCTAGAGCAAACTGCGCAATCGCGGAATCGAAATGGCCCGCTAGCCCGCGATGGCGGCGTCGTTTTCCTCGCCGGTGCGGATGCGCAGGGTCCGTTCCAGGTCCAGGACGAAGATTTTGCCGTCGCCGATCTTGTTGGTGTTGGCGCTGAGCGTGATGGCTTCGATCACCGCGTCGACGATGTCGGAGGGGACGGCGATCTCCAGTTTCACCTTGGGCAGCAGTTTCACCTCGTACTCGGCGCCGCGATAGACCTCGGTCTTGCCGCGCTGGCGACCGTAGCCGCGCACCTCGGTGACGGTCAGGCCAGACGCGCCAGCGCTGGTGACGGCGTCCAGCACCGCGTCAAGGCGGCTGGGCTTGATGACCGCGATAATCAGCTTCATGTCGTCAGGACTCCGCAAAAAAGGGGGATAAATCCATCGCTCGCAGCTAAGACCTATTGGACGGCGGCGCCAAGTCTTGTCGATGTCCGGCCGATCTGGCCGGCGCGGGCACCAGTGCCGGGCGAACGGCGCGGACCGGCGCGCGGGAGCCCCTGGGTTTCACGGCAAAGGTCTGTTTCGTGCATTCCATCAGTAGCAACCCCGCAAAGCCAGGCCAGAGCCTGGACCCCGCCTGCTCAAAACCCTCAGCCCACCGCGCCATCCAGCCGACGGGCGGCACATAGAGAGCGCGGGTCCAGCCAGATGGTTCCAGTTCAGCTTCCCGCATCAACTCTGCCAGCTGACTGCGGGTGTAAGGGCGACCATGTCCAAAGGGGGTGCGCTCGGTATTGGCCCACAGGCCATTGCGCGACGCCACGGTGATGATCGCCCGGCCCGACGGGGCCAGCACCCGCCACACCTCGCGCAGCAAACCCACGGGGTCGGCGCTTTCCTCCAATCCATGGACCATCAGGATCCGGTCGAAGAGTGCGTTCTGAAACGGCAGGCTGTCTTCCGGCGTCAGGGTCGACAGGATCGGTCCGTCAGATGGCCAGATCTCGACCCCCTGCTGCGCCGGCATGGCGGCGATCACCCGGCGCGCGCGATCCCTGAGCGGGGCGACGAACGGGGTCGAATAGCCCATGGCCAGGATGTCCAGACCTTGGGTGTCGCCCCAGGCCTCGCTGAGCTTGCGCGCGACCATGGCGCGGGCCGCGCTGCCAAGATCGGAGGCGTAAAACTGGCGGAGCTCGAGCACGTCGCGACGCATGGATGATGGCTATGCTCGACGGGGCCTTACGACCAGCCTAAATCGAGTGGCACGTGCCCGGAGATCGCCCATGCCGCTTACCGTCCACCAGTTCGCATGCCTGTCGGACAACTATGGATTCCTGATCCGTGATGACGCCACGGGCAAGACCGCCTGTATCGACACCCCCGATTCGGCGGCGGTGCTGCGCGAACTGGACGATCTGGGGTGGGACCTGGATTTCATCTTCAACACCCACTGGCACCCCGATCATGCGGGTGGGAACGCTGACATCAAGATCATCACCGGCTGTTCGATTGTCGGGCCGCAGGAAGTCACCCGCATTGCGCCGCTGGACCGCGAAGTGGCCGGCGGCGACATCGTTGAGCTGGGCGAAACCACCTTTCAGGTGATCGAGAGTGGCGGCCACACTCTGGGGCACATCGCGTTTTTTGATGCCGTGGACGGGGTCGCCTTCGTCGGTGACACCCTGTTCGCGCTGGGCTGTGGCCGGCTGTTTGAGGGGACGCCCGAGCAGATGTGGGACAGCCTGCAAAGACTGGCCGCCCTGCCAGACGACACGAAAGTCTACTGCGCCCACGAGTACACCGCGTCGAATGCCCGTTTCGCCCTGTCGGTGGACGACAGCACGGCCCTGAAGGCGCGCACCGAGGCGATCTTCGCAGCTCGGGAGCGTGGCGAATGGACGGTGCCCACGACCATCGGTCTGGAAAAAGCCACCAACCCGTTTTTGCGGGCACCTGCGCTGGCGGGACGGATGGGCGCGGCGGGACAACCGGATGCGCGGGCCTTCGCCGCCGTGCGGACGGCCAAGGATGAATTCAGAGGCTGACGCTATCGCGCGTCGCGCAGGACCTGGACCAGTTTGTCCGACGACGGGCGACCGGCGACACCCTGAACGGGCGCCACCACGATCTGCAGGATGCCGTTTCGAAAGACGGCCGCGACCTTCTTGCCTTCCATGAACTGCACGCGTCCGACCTTTGCGATCCCGGCCCGGGTCGGGTCACGCGCGGCCATCTGCAGGAAGGCCAGGCTGACGATGGTGGCGGCGTCGGCGATCAGGGCGGCGGAGGCTGGCGTGGCCTCAGCCTCGAAGGTCACCTGCCGGCGCGCCGCGCGACTGGAGCGGATTGAAGCCTGCAACAGGCGTTCGCCCAGGACCTGTGGACTGAGCCCCAGCAGGCGCAGGGGTGGTGCGCCGCCGGCGAACGACACGGCCTCGCCGCTGGGTCGGGCATCAGTGAACAGGGTATAGCCGCCCAGCCGGGTGGCCCGGAGCATCGGTTCGCCCAGGTCGTTCTTGTAGATCATGTCGCCGCGCGGCGCGGGTGAGGGTTGCAGAGCCCAGACCTCGGGACTGTCCTCGAACTTCAGCATCGGCACCGGCTGGGTGCGATCCAGAATGAAGACGCGGCCCTGTTCGGAGACATAGCGGGCCAGTGGCGGCCCCGTGGCCTCTCCGCCATGACGGCGGAACAGGTTCTCGCGAACCTTCTCCAGCGGATCGGCCGAGACGGGCAAGGCAAGCCCCAGCGTTGCAGCGGCGAACACCGCAGCCACCAGGCCTTTCCTCATCCTCAAAGCGGTCTGCTCTATCAACATGCCGAATGAGCAGATGCTCGCGGATAGGGGCGCTTTTTTGACCCCGGCAAGGATTTCACCCGACCAGGTATTGGCCACCGTTCAGGGACAGGGTGGTGCCGGTGACATAAGCCGCGCGTTCGCCGGCCAGAAACGAGACCGTGTCGGCGATCTCTTCACCGCTGCCCAGACGCCCCGCCGGGATCTGGCCAATGATGGATTCCAGCACCTTGGCGGGCACCGCCTGCACCATTTCGGTATCGATATAGCCCGGCGCAACGCAGTTGACCGTGACGCCCTTCCTGGCGTTTTCGAGTGCCAGCGCCTTGGTGAAGCCGATGACGCCAGCCTTGGCGGCTGAGTAGTTGGTCTGGCCGATCTGGCCCTTCTGGCCGTTGATCGACGAGATGTTGATGATCCGGCCCCACTCGCGCTCGTGCATGCCCTCGATGACCTGGCGGGTCATGTTGAACAGCGAGTCCATGTTGACGCGGATAACTTCGCTCCACTGTTCGGAGGTCATGCGGTGGAACACGCCGTCGCGGGTGATGCCGGCGTTGTTGACCAGAATATCGATGGGACCCAGCTCGGCGGTAACGGCGTCCACGGCGGCTTTGCAGTCCGCGAAATTGCCCACGTTGCCCTTGACCACCATGACGCCCAGTTCGCGGGCGCAGGCCTCGGCGGCGGCGTCGTTGCCGGAGTAGCCAGCGGCGACATGGATACCATCAGCCTTCAGCCGCTCACAGATCGCCCGCCCGATGCCACGGGTTCCCCCGGTGACAAACGCAACCCTGGCCATGTCTCAAACTCCCTAATCGCCAACACCGGTTGATCCCGGCATCTGTGTGTTCAGATTTTCTCGACGCACATGGCTACGCCCATGCCGCCGCCGACGCAGAGGGTGGCCAGACCCTTCGAGACGCCCGTGCGCTTCATCTCGTGCAGCAGGGTGGTCAGGATGCGGGCCCCGGAGGCCCCGATCGGATGGCCGATGGCGATGGCGCCGCCGTTCACATTGACCTTTGCCGGATCGAGACCGAGGTCACGCACCACGCAGATCGACTGGGCGGCAAACGCCTCGTTGGATTCCACCAGGTCGAGGTCGGCCACGGTCCAGCCTGCCCGCTCCAGCGCCTTGCGGCTGGCCGGGATCGGGCCCGTGCCCATGATCTCGGGATCAACGCCGGCGTTGGCCCAGGAGGCAATCCGGGCCAACGGGGTCAGGCCGCGCTTCTTGGCCTCGGCAGCGGTCATCAGAACCATGGCGGCGGCGCCGTCATTCAGACCCGATGCATTGGCCGCCGTAACCGTTCCGTCCTTGGTGAACGCCGGCTTGAGACCAGAGATGCTGTCCATCGTGGCCCCGTGGCGGATATATTCGTCCTGATCGACCACGGTGTCGCCCTTGCGGCCCTTGATGGTGACCGAGGCGATTTCACTCGCGAACTTGCCGGACTTCTGGGCCGCCTCGGCCTTGTTCTGGGAGGCGACGGCGAAGGCGTCCTGGTCGCTGCGGGTGATCTGCCAGCGGCTGGCGATGTTCTCGGCGGTCTGGCCCATGTGGTAGCCGTGGAAGGCATCCCACAGGCCATCCTTGATCATGGTGTCGACGAAGCCGAGGTCGCCCATCTTCTGGCCATTGCGGATGTGAGCCGCGTGCGGCGACTGGCTCATGCTTTCCTGGCCACCGGCGACCTCGATGTCGGCCGAGCCGTCGCTGATCTGCTGGGCAGCCAACGCGATGGCGCGAAGGCCAGAGCCGCACAGCTGGTTCAGGCTCCAGGCCGGGCTGGCGTTGGGAATGCCGGCATTGACCGCAGCCTGGCGCGCGGGACCCTGGCCGGCCCCGGCCTGCAGCACCTGGCCCATGATCACCTCGTCAACGTCTGCTGCCGTGATGCCCGCGCGTTCAACGGCGGCCTGAATGGCGATGCGGCCCAGTTCGTGGGCGGGCAGGCTCGAGAGCGCG
>JANNFM010000466.1:0-5244 GCA_031379795.1 Alphaproteobacteria bacterium | reverse complement strand
CAAGTTCCTCCCCTGTCGCGAAGACGACGGGGGAGGGGGACCCCGAAGGGGTGGAGGGGGCGTTGAGGTCGCACAGCCCCTTGGCGGGCGGGGCGCATCGACCTAGGCTGTGACAAAGCCTAAGGGATTCGCATGAACGATCCCCCGATCGAGGATCCGCTCGACACCACCGAGGAAGCCCAGGCTGCGACCAAGGCGGCAGTCTTTGTGGCGGCTGAGCGGCTGTTTGCGCTGCATGGCTTCCAGAACGTCTCGGTGCGCGACATCACCGCGGCGGCCGAGGTGAACCTGGCCAGCGTGAACTATCACTTCGGGTCCAAGGACGCCCTGCTGTTCGAGATCTTCCGGCGGCGCACCGCGGAGCTCAATCGTGAGCGGGCGCGGATGTTGCATGAGGCGGGGGGGCGGCATGACGGGAAGCCGCCGGTGCGGGAGATCCTGGCCTCGTATTTCACCCCGCCTTTGCGCTGGGGCTCGCCCGACAACGACCGGCGCATCTCGATGCAGTTCATTATCCGGGCGCGGTCCGAGGGCAACGCCGACATGCGCGATGTGCTGAAGAACGACGTCAGCCATCTGGCCCGCTTTGCCGACGCCCTGATCGCCGCCCGACCGGACCTGCCGAAGGAGGACGTCTATTGGCGGCTGCATTTTGTGCTGGGCATGGTGCACAACAACCGTTTCGCCGAGTTTGACCGCCTGCATCACCTGTCGGACGGGGCCACCCGTGAGGGCGACGTGGATGCGCTGCTGCGGCGGATGCTGGACTTCGCCGAAGCCGGCTTCAACGCCTGACCTTCGATGCGATCCCTCATCCTGAGGGCGTGTGCCTATCGCTTCTTTGACACCTTTCTGCTGATTGTGCCGTTTTACACGGTGATGTTCTCGGATCGGGGACTGACACCGTCGCAAATCGGAATTGCGCTGGCCGCCTGGTCCGCCACGGGTCTGGTGCTGGAGATTCCCATGGGAATCCTGGCTGACCGCTTCTCGCGTCGCTGGCTGTTGTTTGCCGGACAGACCGTCCGGGCCCTGGGGTTCGTGGTTTGGTTGCTGGTTCCCTCGTTCTGGGGGTTCCTGCTGGGGTTCGTGCTGTGGGGCGTCAAGACGGCGACCCAGTCCGGAACCTTTGAGGCTCTGGTCTATGACGAGGTCACGGCCCAGGATCGACAGGACGAATATGTCCGGGTCATCGCCCGCGCTCAGTCGGCCCGGTTCACCGGCGTTCTGACCGCGTCCCTGCTGGCGACAGCAGCGGTCGGAGCCGGTTATCCGGTGTTGATCGCGGTCAGTGCGATGGCGGGCGCGACGGCGGCCGGGCTGGCGTTGCTGTTGCCCACGGCGCCCCGGGCCCTGAGCCTGGCGCGACGGGGATATCTGGCGCAATTCCGATTGGGTGTCGCTCATGCGGCAAAATTGCCGGGCGTCGCGCCGCTGCTGGTGTTCATCGCCGGGCTTCAGTCCATCGCGGCGGCCTGCGCTGATTACTGGCAGTTGTTTGCGCGCGAGGTTGGTTTGCCGGCCCCCGGGATCGCCCTGTTTATCGCCGCGCTCTCCGCGTCCGGTGTCGCCGCCGCTGCCCTGGCACATCGGATGCGGACGGTTTCGATCCGGCGGCTCTATGCCTTCGTGATGCTGGCCGGGGTGGCACTGGTCGCAGGCGCCGCCACGTTCCAGATCTGGTCGATCCTGTTTCCGATGGTGTTTGTGTTCTTCTACTGGCTTGTGGACGTCAACACGGATGCCAAATTCCAGCACGCCATCGTCCAGGAGACGCGCGCGACGGTGGCCTCGGTGAAGGGCTTTGCGACCCAGTGCGCCACCACCGTCCTGTTGCTGGGCTTTGGACTGATCGCCCAGGTGGGCGACTATCGGCTGGCCTTCCTGATCTATGGTGTCGGCATGGCCTTGCTTGGGGCGATCTATGCCATCGTGTCACATAGCCGGGCGGGCGCAATCAAGCTGGACGGGAGAACCTGATGGACAAGCCGGATCGTCGTGGCGTGGACCGCCGCCGTGTGATGTCGATGGGGGGAACGGCCATCGCGGCCTCGTCCCTGGCCACGACAGGGCGCGCGGCGGAGACGGCCAGCGGTCAGCAGGAGTCGCGTGACGTCAGGATCACCGAGGGCACCAACATTGCGGTCTCCGCGTCGCCCGACGGCAAGACCCTGGCGTTTGATCTGTTCGGGGTGATCTGGACCCTGCCGATCACGGGTGGCGCGGCGAAGCGGCTCACCGATGATCTCACCGACGGCGCCCAGCCGGATTGGTCCCCGGACGGCAATCGGCTGGTGTTCCAGTCCTATCGCGATGGAACTTTCCAGGTCTGGACTGTGGGTGCCGACGGCGCGGGCCTGACCCAGCACACGCGCGGCCCCTTCGATTGCCGTGAACCCCGGTTTTCGCCGGATGGCAAGTCCATCGCCTACGGATCGGACCGGACCGGCGACTATGCGATCCATGTGCTGGACCTGGCCACCGGAGCGTCGCGGGTCTGGGCGTCGGCGCAGGGCCAGGCCTGTGAACCCGCCTGGTCGCCGAACAGTCGCCGCATCGCGTTCGCCGTGGATCGCGCCCGCGTCGAGATCGTCGACGCCGATGGCGCCCGAGAGACCGGTATCACCATCCGCCCCTCCTCCGAGCGCGGCAGCCCGGCCGAGTTGCGCAACCCGACCTTCATGCCCGACGGCAGGAGCGTCGCCTGTCATATCGTGGCGAATGGCCGAACACGCCTGCAGGGCCCCGACAGCGTTCTGGCGGAGGGTGAGGACATCTTTCCATTCCGCCCGTCCTGGCTGCCGAACGGCGACATGATCTACGCGGCGGACGGCCAGATTCGCCGCCGCACCCCGGCCGGCGTGACCACCACCATACCCTTTACCCTCTCGGTACCCGTCACCCGACCCAGCTATCGCAAGCGCCAGCGCGACTACGACAGCGTGGCCCGCAAGCCGGTCATCGGCATCGGCAGTCCGGCGTTGTCGCCGGATGGAACCCAGGTGGTCTTTCGTGCGCTGAATGCGCTGTGGTTGCTGGCGGTGGGGGGCAAATCCACGCGCCTGGTCAGCGATGGCTATTGGGTCTGTGACCCCGCCTGGTCGCCCGACGGCAAGACCCTGGCCTATTCCACCGACCGGGGCGGCACGCTGGATATCTGGCTGCGCGATATGGCCACAGGCGGTGAGCGCCAACTGACCCGCCACAAGGACGCGGCGCTGTCCGCCGCGTGGTCGCGCGACGGCAAGGCCCTGGCTTTCCTCGATCAGAACGGCTCGCTGCATACCGTGGGCGTGGCGACCGGCACCGTCCGGCAGGTGTTCGGGCCGATCTGGGAGCCGGGCAAACCCACCTGGAGCCCGGACGGCAAGACGCTGGCGCTGGCAGCGTTCAAGCCCTACTCGGCGCGTTTCCGCGAGGGCCTCAGCGAAATCCTGACCGTGGATGTGGCGTCGGGTGCGGCCACCTATCAGCCGGTGTTTCCGGACAAGTCGCTGGGCACGCGCGGCGACGACGGCCCGGTCTGGTCGCCGGACGGCAAGGCCATGGCGTTTGTGTTCGCCAGCCGCCTGTGGGTCGCCCCGGTCAACGCCAAGGGGGTGATGTCTGCGCCGCCCCGGGCGCTGAACAGCGAAGTGACCGACGCGCCCACCTGGAGCGGTGACAGCGCCAGACTGCTCTACCTCTGCAACGGCGCACTGCGGATGATTGATGCGGCGGGCGGGAAACCCACGACCGTCCCCCACGGGATCACCTGGGCGAATGCAAAGCCCAAGGGTCGGGTCGTGGTGCGCGGCGGGGGTGTCTGGCAGGGGCTGACATCTGACATCCGCGCCAACACTGACGTGGTGATCGTGGGCAACCGCATCACCGATCTGGTGCCCGCCGGGACGGCCGTGGCCGATGCCCGGATTGTTGACGCCGCCGGGGCCACGGTCATTCCCGGCCTGGTGGAAATGCACGCGCACCGCCAGATGCAGGGCTACGGCTATGGTGATCGTGAAGGACGCCTGTGGTTGTCGCTGGGGGTGACCACCAGTCGTTCGCCGGGCTCGCCGGCCTATCACATGGTCGAGGATCGCGAGGCTATCGACGCGGGCGCACGCATGGGGCCCCGGTATTTCTCGACCGGCGAAGCCATCGACGGGTCGCGAATCTATTACAACTTCATGCGCCCGGTGACCGAGCCGGGGCAGATGGCGCTGGAACTGTCGCGCGCCAGGGCGCTCAGCTACGACCTGTTGAAGTCCTATGTGCGGCAACCGTTGCAGGCGCAGCGCGACATTGCGGTCTGGGCGCACGCCCAGGGCATCCCGGTCACCGGGCACTATCACTATCCGGCGCTGGCGTTTGGCGTCGACGGGATGGAGCACATGGGGGCGACCAGCCGCACCGGCTACTCCCGCACCGTCAGCCAGCTGGGCATCAGCTATCAGGACGTCACCGCCCTGTTCGCGGCCAGCGGGGCGCGGCGCACACCCACGCTGTTCACGGCTTCGGCGCTCTATGGAACCGACCGGTCGCTGGTGGACGATCCCAGGACCCGGGCGCTCTATCCACCGTGGGAGTATGCCCGGTTGATACAGCGCGCGGCGCAGGCGGCGGCGGGTGACAACGCTGTGCCGCTGGCGGCGCTGGCCGCCAATGTCGCCCACCTGCGCGCGATCCTGGATCAGGGCGGTCGGGTGGTGACTGGAACCGATTCACCCATCGATTTCAACGGTATCAGCCTGCACATGAACCTGCGGGCCATGGTGAAATACGGGATGACGCCCGCCCAGGCCCTGACCACCGCCACGCGCTATGCCGGGGAGTTTCTGGACCAGCCATTGGGCGTGATCGCGCCGGGCATGCTGGCCGACATCGTCGTCGCCAACGGCAACCCGCTGGCGCGCATCGAGGACGCCGCGGCGGTTCGATATGTGATCAAGAATGGCGAGGTGTTGGATATGCCTGCGATCCTGGGGCCGTTCGCCGGGATGAAGGTGGCGGATGGGACGCCTGTGAAGGTCGCCGCGCGTTCACCCGCGCCCGGGCTGTGGTGGCATGACGCCGGCTACGTGGAGTCCGGTCGCGCGTCCTGTTGCCTCGACCCGTTCTGCGCCGTGGACACGTCCGGTCGGCGGATCTTCCGCGCCTTTGAAGTTTAAGTTCGGCCACTGAAGACTGTCGGCGATCCTGCGGATGCGGCCCTGGTTTCCCCCATCGGCGACTCGCCCCTGCGGGGCTTCGCGCCGCTTTCCC
>JANNFM010000371.1:0-3924 GCA_031379795.1 Alphaproteobacteria bacterium | reverse complement strand
TAGACGAGCGCCCGGCGCTGATCCCCTTGGAGATGATCCGCGAGCGGGTATTGGCGCCCAGGTGGATCATCTTGGTGCCGGTGTCGGCCTGCTGACGGCCATTGGTGATGGCGATGGAATAGAACTCGCCCGAGCTCCCCTCGCCGCGCAGCACGCAGGAGGGATATTTCCAGGTGATCGCCGAGCCGGTCTCGACCTGGGTCCACGACACCTTCGAGCGGTCGCCCCGGCAGTCGGCCCGCTTGGTGACGAAGTTGTAGATCCCGCCCTTGCCGGTCTCCGGATCGCCCGGATACCAGTTCTGGACGGTGGAATATTTGATCTCCGCGTCGTCCAGGACGATCAGCTCAACCACCGCAGCATGCAGCTGGTTCTCATCGCGCATCGGGGCCGTGCAGCCCTCCAGATACGAGACGTAAGATCCCTTATCGGCGATGATCAGGGTGCGCTCGAACTGGCCGGAATTCTCGGCGTTGATGCGGAAATAGGTGGAAAGCTCCATCGGACACCGCACGCCCGGCGGCACATAGACAAAGCTGCCGTCGGAAAACACCGCGGCGTTCAGGCAGGCGAAATAGTTGTCGCTGACCGGGACCACAGAGCCCAGGTACTGCTTGACCAGCTCGGGATGCTCGCGGATCGCCTCGCTCATGGAACAGAAGATCACGCCGACCTGGGCCAGTTCCTTCTTGAAGGTCGTGACCACGCTGACGCTGTCGAACACCGCGTCGACGGCATAGCGCGGAGCCCCAACGACGCCGGCCAGCACCTCCTGCTCGCGCAACGGAATGCCCAGCTTCTTGTAGACCTCCAGGATGTCCGGATCGACTTCATCCAGACTGCCGATCCCGACCTTCTCCTTGGGCGCCGCGTAATAGTAGCTGTCCTGATAGTCGATGCGTGGAAAGTTCACCTTGGCCCAATCGGGCTCATCCATCGCCAGCCAGCGCTCAAAGGCGTCCAGGCGCCACGCCAGCATCCACTCCGGCTCGTTCTTCTTGGCCGAGATGAAGCGCACGATGTCGGCGTTCAGGCCCTTGGGCGCAAAGTCCTGTTCAATGTCGGAGACGAAGCCGTGCTTGTATTTTTCAAGCGAAGCGACGTGGTCGACGGTCTGTTTGACGGCGGCCATTACGCGGACTTTCTCATGCGGCGCTGGACATGCCGGTCGTGGGCATCGAGCCAGACCTCGGCGAACGTGTTCCAGTCAGATTGTGTCGTGTCCCAGCCGCCGCTGACCCGGATTGCACACGCGGCCAGGTCGCCCTGCCCCATGGCGGTCAGCACCGGCGAGGCCTTGACCTTGCCCGACGAGCAGGCCGACCCGGCGCTGATCATCACCTTGGCCAGATCCAGTCCCATCACCTGCAGGTCGGAGGTGAAGTCCGGTGTGGCGATACAGAGCGTGTTGGGCAGACGTGGCGCGGCCTCACCCATCATCACGCCGCCCACAGCCTTCAGGCGCTCGGCGACAACGTCACGCCAGACGGCGCGGGCCTGATAGTCCTCAAGTCCAGCCAGCGCCTCGACGGCTGCTGCGCCGAACCCGGCAATCCCCGGCAGGTTCTCGGTCCCGCCCCGCCGTCCACGCTCCTGCCCACCGCCATGCTGGCGACGCGACAAGGTCGCACGCGGCCCGAACGTCAACGCGCCGATACCCTGCGGCCCACCCAGCTTGTGCGCGGAGATCGAGAGCGTATCGGCACCAAGCGCCCGGCTATCCACCGCGATCTTCCCGGCGGCCTGTATCGCGTCGACATGCAGCCACCCATCGGCGGCGCGGATGATTTCAGCGGCCTCGGCCACGGGCTGGATCACGCCGGTCTCGTTGTTGGCCAGCATCAGGGCCACAAAGGGCTTGCCGTCCGCTGCATCCCAGCGCGCCAGACGCTGGCGCAGCCAGCCCAGATCAACGACGCCGTCCAGGGTCACCGGCGCCACCTCGACCTCTACGCCGAGAATCCGTGAGGTCTCCTGAACACTGTCGTGTTCGATCGCAGAAATGATCAGCCGACGTGCACCTGCGGCAACGGCGCTCTCGATGGCGATGGCGTTGGCTTCCGTCCCGCCGCTGGTGAAGATCACCGTGGATTCCGGAGCGCCAATCAAGGCTCCAACGTCGGCCCGCGCCTGCTCCATCACCGCCCGCGCGGTTCTGCCCGCAGCATGAATGGAGGAGGGGTTGCCCACGTTTTCCAGCACACGGGTCATCGCGCTGATCGCCTGTGGTCGCACCCGCGCCGTGGCGTTGTGATCCAGATAGATACTCATGCCGCCCGCCGGAGCTTGCCACCGACCACATCGGCCAGCGAGACCGAGGCCAGATAATCCTCGATGCGATCTCCCAGATCGGCCCACAAATCGTGGGTCAGGCAGCGTTCGCCACGCATCATGCAGCCCGGACCAACCTTTTCGCAGCGCGTCGCGCGCAACGGCTCATCGACGGCATGGACAATGTCGGCGATGGAGGTCTCAACCGCCGTCCGGGCCAGACGATAGACGCCGCCGGGACCCCGCGCGCTCTTCACCAGCCCCTTGCGACGCAGGCGGGCAAACAGCTGCTCCAGATAGCTGAGCGAGATCTCCTGACGCTCTGCAATGTCGGCCAGCGCCACTGCCCGAGTGGCGTCGCCTTCCCGGCGCGCCAGGTCCGCCATGGCCATCACGGCATACCGGCCTTTGGTCGACAGACGCATGGCTTTGGGTCCAATGCAGTTTTCGCGCGCATCCGGCGACGCCTATGTTATGAGGCCCGCGCTCTGTGCAAGGGGTCATCAAACGGTCACGCCGGCTCGGCTGGGACTTAGGAAGACCTAGCACAGCAGTCAAGTATTCAGACCGTACAAAGAGGGATCGAATGCCAGAAGTGGTGCTGACCGGCGCGGTCGGGCGTATCGAGGGACGCTATACCCAGGGCAAGAGCGAGACCTCACCCGTCGCCCTCATCCTGCACCCCCACCCCAAGGCGGGTGGCCAGATGAACAACCCGGTGTCGGTACAGCTGTACCACCTGTTCATGAAGCGTGGCTTCTCGACGCTGCGGTTCAATTTCCGCGGCGTCGGCCGCCGTCAGGGCGAATTTGACGGCGGCATCGGCGAGCTGGCCGACGCAGCCACCGCGCTGGACTGGCTGCAGACAACCAATCCTGCCGCGTCCCAGTGCTGGGTGGCCGTCTATTCCTTCGGCGCCTGGGTCGGCATGCAACTATTGATGCGACGCCCCGAGACCGACGGCTTCATCTCGGTTTCGCCACCCACCAACGCCTACGATTTCTCGTTCCTGGCACCTTGCCCCGCATCCGGCCTGATCCTGCACGGCCAGAATGACACTGTGGTGCCACCCATCGATGTGGAGCGCGTGGTCTCCAAACTGCGCACGCAAAAGGGCATCGTCATCGACTACGACGTGGTCGAAGGTGCCAGCCACTTCTGGATGGAAAGCCTGCCCGAGGTGGAGCGTCGTGTCGGCGACTATCTGGACAAGCGCCTGGAAGCCAACCCGGCGTGAACCTCTTCCTCTCCCAGCAACTGGGAGAGGGGGACCGCCCGCCGCAGAGCGGGTGGTGGAGAGGGCAAGCCACCTTTACTGAACGAGGGATAGCAAACCGCTTCGCCGCGCCTGAAGCACGCCCTCTCCACCCCGACCTCTACGGGTCGCGGTCCCCCTCTCCCGCACGCTATGGCATTCACACATCGTCGTTTGATGGCGCAATTTCCCTTCGCCCCTTGTGGGAGAAGGTGGGCCGCGTGAGCGGCTCGGATGAGGGGTCGCGCGGCGATTATTCCAGTAAAACAGGGTGTTATTCTGTGAGGGGAATCGACCCCTCATCCGACCTGCTACGCAGGCCACCTTCTCCCACAAGGGGAGAAGGCCGCGCACCCAATTCATTGATATATATACAATTTATACGATGTGTGAATCCG
>JANNFM010000342.1:0-6732 GCA_031379795.1 Alphaproteobacteria bacterium | reverse complement strand
GCCTGACCGCGATCTTGCGGCATGGCCGCCACGGCTCCCCAGCCAGGCCATGACCCCGTAGACAACCATAGACCAAGGTCAGCTAAGCAACCAACCAGAGGCGAACGTGAAATCAATTAGACAACAGTTGCAATAACCCCTAAACCGCCAACGCTTGGCGCGCTGATCCGGCGCTTCAGGTCATTTGTCGACCTGACATGGATGTCGCCATTGGCGAGTTCCAGAAAGTACACGTACCACATTGGAGACCCGTCTCCCTGCGCACCTGCGGCGCTTCGGGAGATCACCCGGTGCCTGCAGCCCCGGCCGTCCGACCACTACGTGGCCTGCCACCCGAAGCCTTCGGCGAAGGGTGGCGGGGGACGGGAGCCTGAAGGCGAACTCTCGCCGAGGCTGACTGTTAGGACCATTGAGCCGCCTCCTGCGGATCTCGGCGGCGAACATCGGACCGAACCGGTTCCACCAAAGCCGCACCGTATCATGGCAAATGTCGATGCTCCGCTCGAACAGCGGGTCCTCCACGTTTCGCAGCGACAGCGGGTACCTCACGTACATCATGACCACGAGCCGGATTACCTCCGGCGATGAGTCAAGGTAGCGGAACGGGTTCTTCGGCGCGCTCCGCGGGTCAGGATCCCCTCTTGCCCTGCCCCGGGCGGGCGAGAGTCCGGCAGAAAGGCGGCGGGTTCGGTTCGCCGCAGAGGTCGGGGCGGGTTCCGGATCGGGTCCAGTAGTCGATGAGTCCGCTCCGCTCGACGAGGGCGGCGTAGCGGGGATCGTGACTCAGCGCCCGTTGCCGGCTCTTGAAGAGCACACTCGTCGAGCCGGCTGCGACTATCCGCGAAAGCTGGCGCAGCGCGGCGTCCGTGTCGCCCGAGGCTACGAGCGCCTCAGCGAGCACGAAGTTGCTCGGTCTGGCCGCGGCGGCCGCGTCCAACACCGGGCGGGCGGCGGCGATGCGGCGGGGGTCGCCCGAGGTCAGGGCATCGAAGGCGGCGTCCACCCCGGCCCGCAAAGGTGGCGGGGCGAGCGTCGCGGGGAGGCGTTTCGCGCCCGACCAGTCTCCGCGGTAGCTGGCGTGCAGCGCAATCCACTGGTTTGGAAGGGGGCCTCTGGTCTGCACAAGCCTGACCCATACATCATCCGCCGCCTGCCATTGCCCGAGATCGTCATAGGTGATGCCTAGCCCGATGCTCGCGGGCGGGTACATCGGCTGACGATCATACGCCCGGCGATAGAAGCTGAGCGCTTCGCGGGTACGACCCACGGAATTGAGGAAATTCCCCATGGATGAGAGCTCGCAGCCACAGCCGCTCAGGTGGCCGGCGACGGCGCGGCCCAGCAGGCCTTCCCGCGCCGCATAGGCGTGGACCGGCAGGATGTAGCTCTGCACCTCCCAGGCCTCGCCATTCTTCGGATCGAGCTTCAGGGCACGCGCTGCAGCTTTGTGGACCACTTTCGCGTAGGCAGGCTTCTGGGCCAGGGGTGCGTTTCTGTGGAGCATGGCGGCACCGTGCGCCACGGCCGACCAGCCACGGGAAAAGTCCGGTGTTTCGGCGACCGCGCGTCGTGCCAGGGCCAGCGCCCGGTTCCCGTTCGCGCCGACCCCTGCGCGGGCGTCGCAATTCTGCAGATAGAGGCCGAGCGTGTGGCCCGGCAACCGGCCGGGATACTCGCCGGCGCCGATGAGGCCGCAGCGTACCACCTCGCTCAGGGTCACGGCCATACGACGGTGAGCATAATCGTCCGCCGCCGGGAGCTCCGGACTGGAGGCCCATACCAGAGCTTTGCGCCGACTGTCATCGAGTCGCATCGAATAGCGAAGGTTGTCGCCGACGCGCTGGATAACGCCGTGCAGCACATAGTCCGCGCCGGCGCTGGTCAGGGCTATGTCGTTGTTCTCGCCGAAGGCATCGCGCAGGCTTTCGGCGAAGCCCGCGGGCAGGTCGGCAGGCACGCCGGGGCCAAGCGCCCTGAACTCGCCGAGGGTCACGCTCGCGGGCCCGCCTTGCGGCGCCAAAGCGCGCCAGGCCAGCGCGCCGGCCACCGCGACGGCGAGCAGGATCGCTCCCGCCACCCCCAGTCGCCACGAGATGCGGCGGGGCGGAACTCCGGCGGCCGCCGACGGCGCGGTGCCGACCACCAGGCAATAGCCGACGCGGGGCACGGTCTCGATGCCGAATGCCGACGCCGCATCGGCCCGGGCATGGCGGCGCAGTTTGGCGATGGTGCGCTGGATAGCGTCCTCGCTGACGAAGCGGCCGGACCAGCAGGTCGCCACCAGCTCGTCCCGTGACACCACCTCGCCAGGACGTCGGGCCAAGAGGGTGAGCACCTGCATCACGCGCGGTTCGAGGGTGGTCTGGGTGCCTCCGTGGCGCAGCTGGAGCAGACCCGGGGTAATCTCGACCGGACCCACGCGGAACGGCGGCTCGTTGGCCAGGTCGATGAGGCCGGAGAGCCCGGGCACCGGAAGCCGTACGTTCATCGCCGCCGGCTTCCCCCAGAACCCGAGCGCAGGATGGCAGGGGGCTTCGGGAAGGTCAACGCGGGGCTGAGCACCGAAAGTCGGGTTCCGGTCGGGGAAAAGTCGGTGTGGGGGCCTGTCGCTGGATCTCGCGCGGCCGCTTGATCGAGCAGTCAGTCAACGAACACCAAGGTCCCAAAATGAAAATGAAGTGCTTCCTCCAGGCCGCGGCGCTCGCCGCCACCCTGATCGCCACGCCGGCGCTAGCCACGCCCCAGTCCATCACCCGGACGGGCCATGTGATCGCGCAGATTCCGCAGCACGGGTTCTGGAACGCCGCCGGCCTCACCAGCCTGGGGGGTATCGCGGTCGGCGACGCCATCCACTTCTCGGCCACCTATGACGACGCGGACCTCGAGACGCCCTGGCCGCGCTCGACGGCGTTCGGCGAGGTCTACAACCGACCCGACATCCACACCGTCGGGCTCGGCAACGGGCGCGCCGGCAATGCGGTGTCGCTGGACGTGGGCGCGCTGCACTTCGACCTCGACGACCAATTCTGTTTCCAGGACGCCGGCTGCATCGCCGCCAATGGCCTGGAGTTCGACACAGGCCCCACCCTGATGTTCCGCAACTCGACCTATCTCGGCATGGACTCCTGCCTGCACGACCACGGTGTGTTCGCCTGTCAGCTGGTCTTCGACAACCTCAACCCGTTTATCGCAGGCCAGAACGCGAGCGTCCTGGGGTACTCACGCCTGGACATCTATGTGTTCGCCGACGAAGCGTTCAACTCGGTGTTCTTCGGGCAGTTCAACGGCGCCGCCCCGGGCGTGCCCGAGCCCGCTTTCTGGGCGTTGATGCTACTGGGCTTCGGCGGCTGTGGCCTGGCGTTGCGCCGCCGACGCCTGCTGATCGCGACGCTGGGCGTGCTCGCCGCCTCGACCTCGGCGCAGGCCGCCACCGACGATGGCCACGGCGCGCCCGGCGCGTTCGCCGAGTTCGGCGCGGGCATTCAGGAGATGTCCTCGCACGACTACTTCCACGTCAATCCGATCGGCGTGGCGTTCACGGACAACGCCACGCGAGGTCCAGTCATCGTCCTCAGGAGCCGGGACAAGAAGGCGCGCGCATTCGACGTTTCGGCGTCGCTCGGCTATCGCTTCGCAAATGAGGCCTATGCGCGACTGACGTATCGCCACCTCGACCACGTGCGGTTTCACGGGCTCTCGGATTTCACCTTTGCGCCGGACCCCACCTTGCGCTTCGACCAGAACCTGAGGATCGCCGGTGACGCCGCGTTCGTGGGTATCGGCCGCAGTTGGGCGCTCTCGCCCAACTGGTTCCTGGACACCTCGGCCGAGCTGGGCCTGGCGCGCTTCCGCTTGAGTGCAACTCAGGGTGCCAACCTGGCTTCGCTGTTGGGGCCCCCCGGCGTGTTCCCGTCGAAATCGCAGACCAAGCTTGCCTATGGTGTGAGCGCGGGCCTGGGCTACCGGGTGAACGAGCGGACCGCGGTGATCGTCGCGGCGAACTATGATCGCTATGGCGATGTCGAAACCGGCGTGAACCCGCCCAGCAACACCGCCTACCTGAACCCGGGGGAACAGCTCAGGGCGACGGGGCTGCGGGCGTTGAGTGGGGACGTGCGCGTGCGGTATGCCTTTTAGGTCGAACGTCCAAATCACGGTGACGCCACATCAATTGCACTGAATTATTCCAAAGGCGTCAGGCGTTGCAGATATTGGGGGGCGCAGGACCTCGCGAAAGGGCCGATTTACGGTTACAGTCGCAACAACCCCTAAACCGCCAACGCTTGGCGCGCTGATCCGGTGCTTCAGGTCATTTGTCGACCTGACATGGATGTCGCCATTGGCGAGTTCCAGAAAGTACACGTACCACATTGGAGACTTGTCTCCCTGCGCACCTGCGGCGCTTCGGGAGATCACCCGCAGCCCCGGCCGTCAGACCACTACGTGGCCTGCCACCCAAAGCCTTCGGCGAAGGGTGGCGGAGAGGGTGGGATTCGAACCCACGATACCCTTCCAGGTACGCCGCATTTCGAGTGCGGTACTTTCAACCACTCAGCCACCTCTCCAGAGCCGGCGCAGGACCTCGCGAAAGGGCCTGCTGAGCAAGCGGCGGAACCTAATCATCCGGCCCCTTGAGCGCAAGGGGGCAGTTCGCCGGGGTTTCAGCGCGCGGTTTCAGCGGGGGTAGAGGATCATCTGGGTGCAGCGGAACACGGCCATGATCTTGCCGGTGGTGGCGTTGGTGGCTTCCGCGTCCCAGACCTGGGTCATCCGGCCGCCGTGCAGCAGGCGGGCTTCGCAGGTGACGCGCTCGCCGATTTTGGCGGTGCCCAGGTAGTTGGTCTTGATCTCGATGGTGGTGAAGCCGCTGGCGCCGTCGGGCAGGGAGGCCACGCAGGCATAGCCGCAGGCGCTATCCACCAGGGCCACGATGGAGGCGGCGTGCAGGAAACCGTTGGCGGCCATGTGCTGCTTGCCCACGGTGAAGCCGCCGGCGGCGTGGCCGTTGGAGACGTCGGTCCATTCGATGCCCAGTTCGCCGGGCAGGGTGCCCTTCTGCCGCTCGGCGAACAGCGCCGCCTGATTGCCGTCCAGCATGGTGATGGTCTCCTTCGTGTTCAGGACATGGGAAACTGACGTTGCGAAAGCCAAGGGCCAGTTGGCGGACGTCGGCCCTTGTCCGGCGGGTCGAGGGCGTCGAGAGTGCGACAGACGCACGGGGCGGGACACCATGGCCGACGAGATGATCTCCTTTGGGGCCAAGCTGGCCCTGCATGCCGGGCGAAGGCCCGATGCACCGGCGGTGAGCTGCGGGGCCGAGACGCTGACCTATGGCCAGCTTCACCGGCGCTCGAACCGCATCGCGCGCGGACTGGCGGCCAGCGGGGTGAAATTCGGCGATCTGGTCACGGTGGGGTTGCCGAACTCGGTGGGGTTTGTGGAGGCCTGCTACGGCATCTGGAAGCTGGGCGCGACGCCGCAACCGGTGTCGTTCCGGCTGCCCCGAGGCGAGCTGCAGGCGATCATTGAGCTGGCCAAAGCGCCGCTGGTGATCGCCGAATTCAGCCACGAGGTTGATCGACCGGTGATGAGCGTCGCGCAGCTTGCCTCCCTGTCTGATGATGACAGTGACCTGCCGGACCAGATCCCGCCCGCTTCAAAGGCCCCCACCAGCGGCGGATCGACCGGGCGGCCCAAGTTGATCCTGGCGGGGCAGCCCGGCCTGTCGCTGAAGGATGCGACAGAGGTACCCCTCTACGGGATCCGGCCGGAGCAGACCGTGCTGTTGCCCGCGCCGCTCTATCACAACGCCCCGTTCAGTCTGACCATGAGTGCCACTCTTATGGGCGCGCATGTGGTGCTGACGCCGCGGTTTGACGCCGAGGGCACGCTGGCGGAAATTCAGGCGCGCAAGGCCAGCTGGCTCTATCTGGTGCCGACCATGATGAACCGCATCTGGCACCTGCCGGACGAGGTGCGCGGGCGGTACGACATCTCCAGTGTTCAGACCCTGTGGCACATGGCGGCCCCCTGTCCGCCCTGGCTGAAGGAGGCCTTCATCCACTGGATCGCGCCAGGCGAGGTGATGGAACTCTACGCCGGGACCGAGGCGCAGGCGATCAGCATCATCTCAGGGTCCGAGTGGCTGACGCACAGGGGTTCGGTGGGCCGCGTGGCGGTCGGCGAGATGAAGATCGTGGGCGAGGACGGTGCCGACCTGCCCGTCGGTCAGGTGGGTGAGATCTACATGCGCCGCGCTCAAGGGGTGCCGGAGACCTACCGGTACCTGGGGGCCAACGCCCGGACGATTGCGGACGGCTGGGAGAGCCTGGGCGACCTGGGGTCGTTCGATGCCGAGGGTTACCTCTACCTGGCCGACCGGCGCACAGACATGATCCTGGTGGGCGGCTCCAACGTCTATCCCGCCGAAATCGAGGCCGCGCTGGAGGAACATGCCGCCGTTCAGTCCTGCGCGGTGATCGGTCTTCCGGACGATGATCTGGGTGCGCGCATCCACGCCATCGTCAATGTGCAGGGCGAGGTGAGTGCAGAGGATCTGAAGGCGCACCTGGCAGAGCGGCTGGTGACCTACAAGCGCCCGAAAACCTTCGAGTTCGTGGACGAGCCAGTCCGCGACGACGCGGGCAAGGTGCGGCGCACCGCGCTGCGGGACGCACGGATCGGTAAGGGGTGAACCGACCCACCCCCTGCGTGTCATCCCGGTTTTCGTGC
>JANNFM010000312.1:0-5091 GCA_031379795.1 Alphaproteobacteria bacterium | reverse complement strand
GCTGATGGCACCTCGACGGTGGCGATACAGGTGGTTTGCGCTCTTGCTGGCGTGTGCCATTCCGTTGATGGCCGTGCCCCCACAAGTCAGCGCGCTCAGCGACCCTATGAATTCAGTCCTTCAGGTGTCGGGTTGGGGATTGTACTTTATCGCCACGAACGGCCTGTTGTTTCAGCTGTGGCGCGCGCCACCGCCCGGAACGCTGGCTATCCGATGTGTGCGGGTCGCCTTCATTCTGCTTCTGGGCGCACCGACCCTGACTCTGTTGATCGGCTACGCGATTGCCATGAGGGACGTCGAGGTCATGGGCCTGCCTTTTGCCGCCGCACCGTTTCTCCTTATCGCACCGCTCTGGGTTCTCGCCCTGACGCGGCATTTCAAGCGTGCGCCGACGCCCCTCAGCGAGGTTTTCTAGGGGATTGAGCATCCGGCATGGTCAGGCGCTTGAACAGCGCACTTGGCGCCAGCCGTGGACCATCCTGCCATCCTGATGTTTGCCGGTCGCCAACTCGATGGCCAAACTGGGACTTTGTCTGATCGCCTACGGCCAGATTGGAGTTCGACCAGAAGCCGCCATACAGCGTGCCAGAGCGATTGATTTCGGCGACCGTGCGTTCGGCGGGTCGCTTGGCTTCCTTTGCGGATACGCCGGGCAGGAACGTCGCCATCAGCGCCCCCTGGTCATCTGCTCGTTGCGCCGGCGCATCCACTCTTTGGTGCCCAGGTCGTCGCGCGTGCCGCCGCCGCCTGCGCCGCCACCGCTGACCGAGACGGCCGGGCGCACCGCCTGCGCCGTCTCCCGGGCGCCCGCCTCGCTGGCCTGATCGGCCCGCCAGGCCTTGTGCAACAGCTTCCAAAGCCGGGGGTCCGCCATCTCCTGCAGCTCTTCCATCGTCACGCCGAACGCCTGGGCGTAGTCCACCAGCTTGCCCGCCACCTCCGGCGACCAGCCGTCGATCTCCCGGGCCAGCGTGCGTCCGGTTTCCGCCATCGTCTCGGCCGCCTTGCGTGCGGCCTGCAAGGCTCCGCGCTCCTCATGATGGTTGACGGCATAGGCCAGTTGCTCGCGGGTCTGGCCCAGTTGCTGGAACGTGGTCCACATCGACTGCGCGCCCTCCGGGTCTGCCGCCGCATAGCCGTCCCAGTCGACGCCCTCGAAGTCCTCGATCTGGTGGTCCAGTGCCGCCAGGCGCAGGCGGTCCTTGCTCGCCCCCTCATGCGCGCTCACCCGTTCGGCCAGCGCCTGCCGGTCAACGTCCAGCGCGCGCCGGTGTTCCGCCAGCTCCTGGGTCTTGCGGGTATAGTCCGCCTGCCGAAGTACCGCGCCTTTCAGGGCCGCCGGCAGGGTATGGACCTCCCCGTCCAGCTCCAGGTCAAAGGTGTCTGGGTCCAGGGCCGCAGCCTCGGTCATCCGGTCGTCGTCGCGCGCAAGGTCGCCCTCGCCCGCCGCAATGGCGTCGTCGTGTTCCATGAAATCTCCTGATGTAGGGAATGCCCGTTCGGGCGGTCAGAAACGCTCTCTGGCCTGTGGCGGCCGCGTGTAGGTCTGGAATTCGTTCAACGCGCCTCGCGCCAGTTGATCTCGGCGTGCGTGGATCCACGCCTTGGTCGCGGCGATGCCGCGCCGGACATCCTCAATGTGGTCGTCATAGACCTCTTCGGCGATGTGCTGACCCGCGACATTGCCCACGGCGGCGCCCACCGGGATCGCGACGGGTGCAGCAGGACCCGTCGCCGCGCCCATGAGGCCTCCGGCATAGCCGCCGGCGACTCCACCAACCGCGCCGACGACCGCGCGTGTTCCATCCTTGGCCAACGCGATTTCTGCGCCTTTGAGCGCGCCACCAGGCGCCTTTCGAATTGTCTTGATGACGATACGCGCCGGACGCGGGACACCGGCCATCAGCCGGTCCACGACCTCGGTCGCCTTGTCGTATCCCGCCATCACGCCGTCAGCGGCCAGCTTTCCACCCGGCCCCCAATCCGCGCGTCGACCACCCTGCTCTGCCATTTCGTCTCCTTCGATTTGTGATCTTGAGCCGAACCGCAATCGCGGTATGTTCGAACAAATGACGAACCTTCCACCCAGCGCCGGCCAAAAGCCCGGCCGCCGACCGCCAGACCTGTCGATGGACCCGGACCCTGACGGCTTTGAGCGCGCGGACCGGTCTCTGAGCAATCAGGCTGACATCATGGTCATGCTCCCGCCCTTCATCTACATCCTGGGCGTGTTCGATGGCGGCACGAAAGACCTCGGCCTTGCCGTCTGGCTTTGGCTTGCAGTCTCCCTGCTGTGGACACCCTGGATCACCTTCAGGGTCGCGATGCGGACACCGAAGGGCGATCCGAACGCCGCTCTCGCCGTCCTGGGCATCGGCCTTTGGCCTTGGCTGATTTTTCTGTTCGCGGTCGACTGGGCCTCCACCCGGACCGGCCTGATCGTGACGTTCCCGCTCATCTTCCTGTTTGGCGCAGCCACCATGATCGCGGCCAACTTCGATTGGCCCCGAACGAAAACACCGGGTGGCCGCTCTACCCTGCTGATGGTCGGCGCGACGGTCTTTGGCCTTTACGCCGTACTGTTTCTGGCGGCCCTGGTGCTTGGCGTCGCCGAGGCGGCGGGCATCCTGACCCCCGCCATCGTGGTCATCGGAGGGGCCGCCGCCATTATGGCCCTGGCCCTTGCCGCTGAGGCGACCCGTCCCGCATCTTCACCGCCTGGCTGAGCGACAGCGCCCGGTCAGAAATGTTCGCGAGCCTGTGGCGGCCGCGCCACGTGCAACCCGCCAGGCTTCAGTCCAGCGACGTCCTCATTCGACGTCGCCCGCATCCGGTTGGTCTCCGCCTCGAACGCTTCGATCTCCAGCTTGCGGGCCTCATGGCTCCGGTCCTGCTTCAGCCCCGCAATCTCCGCTTTCGCCGACGGATTGCCCAGGCGACGCCGATGCCGATCAACTGGAGTGGTGCCCATATCAAAAGCACCACGGCGACTGCATAAATCAGCGCAAATTGAAGTGTATTGCCGTCTGTCTGTGTCGGGGGTTTATCCCAATAGCCGTATCGAATCTTGTTTTCGGCCAGCGTTATGACGACGAATCCAATAATGATGATCAAGGCAACGCCAACACTTGCGGCAAAACCGCGCAAGAAACCCCGCCGATATGTCAACCAGGTGGCGGGTAACGTCAGCATGGCGCATATACTAAAGCTGAACAGGGTGATCATCTGCGGGCCCCAACGCCTCTGGTCTTCATCCAGTCGTTGATCGGTTGTTTGTCACTGAGGACAGGCGCCGGCACCCATGACGACACCGGGTTTCCACTTCGCCTCAATACGGGCGAAACGGCTTTCAGGGTTTCGCCCTTGGTCTCCATGAAACGAAAGCCTCGTGGTTGCATCTCGGCCATCCCTCACTCCATCAGAACAAACCGGGAATATAAAGTGGTAAACTCAACCTCGCCCCGTCGCCCGCATCCGGTTGGTCTCCGCCTCGAAAGCCTCGATTTCCAGCTTGCGCGCCTCGTGGCTCCGGTCCTGTTTCAGCCCCGCGATCTCCGCTTTCGCCGTCGCCGGACCACCGTCGCCGCCGTGATCCCGATCACCTGAAAGATGAGGCAGTAGATCCCTATGCCAGCGAGACCGAACAGGACATATCCCAGTTCAAAGAACGGCCAGGATTCAGGTCCCCAGGTGCCGTGGCCGAGCTTGTTTTCCACAAACAGGGGCAGAACAAGCGCCGTGGCGACGACGAGATAGATCATAAGGTTCACAACGATACCGCGCCTGGCGCTCTTTCGAAGCGCAATGACGATACCCGGGGCCGACATGAGCGCGCAGACGCCTAGAATAGCGACCGAGATCCAGTCGCCATCGCTCACCGCCGCGCACCTTGCGTTCGGGTTTCCATCCAGGCCTTGATTGGCTGTCCGTCGCTCAGAAAGCCCGTTTTGGATTGTCGGCTTGCGTCCAGCACGGCTCGCGCGCCCCCCCGGGTCATCATCGTGTCCGCGTCACCATGCTGGGTGGCAACACGCGGCTGATGATCTGCCGCAGGGGCAGGAAGCCTTGACGGGTTCTTCGAAAGGAAGGGGATATGAGTATACAAATCCCGCCAAGGTTCGGGTGGCACGGCGGTGACATTCGTCCATGATCCCGAAGGTCTTCCGGGTTCCGGTTTCGCAAATAATGCCGTCACCGGGTCCAGGGTCACCAGGTTGTCGACCTTCAAGCCTTCCCGACCGGCCCGCACCGTCGCATTGAACGCGTCCGGGCCGCCGTAACTGTGTCCGATCACATTCACTGGTCCACCAAGACGGTTGGCGGCGCGGATGGCGTCGACAACCTCGCCCGTCCTGGCGTTCGGAAAGTAGGCGACACGACGACCGGTCTCCCGGGCATAGACATCCTTGTACTGTCGCAGAGCCCCCGAAATCGGCGTTTCCTTGTCGTCCAGAAATCCTCCGATGAAGATATCGGTTCCGCGCCGGGCTTCTGGAACCTCGGCCGGCCACCTGGAGAAGATCGTATTCCCGTCGGGCGTGGCTGGCGCCAGCAAAGTACCGACGCGGTCAAAGACCGAAGGGCGCTCTCTCTGAACCGGCTTTGGCTGTGGCATGGGAAATCCGAACCGTCGAAAGTCTTTGGCTGGCATCGATCACTCCATCAGAACTAATCAAGAACATCAAGTTCTATTTTTCACCCCGCCCCGTCGCCCGCATCCGGTTGGTCTCGGCCTCAAACGCCTCGATCTCCAGCTTGCGGGCCTCATGGCTCCGGTCCTGTTTCAGCCCCGCGATCTCCGCCTTCGCCGCCGCCAGCGCCTGGGCCAACTGGCCCATCTGCGCCTTCGCCGCCTCGACCCCGGGCTCAGCCCCCCGGGCCTGCGCCGGCACCAGTGCCGCCAGCCGCCCGGCGATCTCGTCGGCTCCCGGCCAGTCCAGGTTCCGCGCCAGCAGGTCGCCCACCACCGGGGCCGCCGCCGGATAGGCCCGGATCAGCTCGATCATCTGCGTCGCCGCCTCCTCGCGACGGCTGGTAAAGCTGGGCCCGGATCGCACCGTCAGGTCGTACTTGCCCGCCGCCAGATCATAG
>JANNFM010000307.1:0-4687 GCA_031379795.1 Alphaproteobacteria bacterium | reverse complement strand
GCCTTAGGTGCCGCACTTCAAGAGCTGCTGTGGTGGTGGGAGCGCAGGGCTTCGCTCGAGACTTCGAAGTATCGCGCGTTGGTTCGCTCCACCCCGTATTGGATCTTGGTGATCGCGTTCATCGCTCTTTCAGGCTCGACGTCGTGGGTCTGGTTTCAGGGCTCCCAGCCCACCCTTCGAGACGCTCTAGTTTTCGGCGCGTTCCTTCCTTTGATCCTGAAGCAGGCGGGAAAAACCGCTGTGCCGCAAAGTCGGCTGGGGCATCGTGCCGACGATGATTCGGGCTTCACTTGGGGACGATACCTCCTTTGAAGCTGGGGGTCCTACTCGGCGTCGCTCTCATAGTTCTCGCAGGTAGTGCCGGTCCGGCAGCAGCTCCTCCTGGCGGTAGGGCACGTTCACCCGCCCCAACATCGAAGTCGATAGAGCAACAGCGCCTCGCCCGCGAGGCCAGCGGCACGCACTTTGGCCACGATCCGGCGGGGAGGGGCGTCTATCAGTCAGGTAACTACCCCAAGCGCGACTTCGGCCGAGAACAACAGCAAGTCGCGGATTGGTACGCGGCGAACCGGGAACGCTTTGCAAAATCAGCGTCCCCCCTCGTCCGGGATGTGCCGATCGTATGGGCTGTTGGTAACCGGTCGGATGGCCAGGATCGTGAGGTGCTCCATAGGGGGCTGTTCTCGTTCCGCTTCGAACCGGCGGGGCAGACGGCTACGCCCGTCCCGCGACTAAGTCGGCAACTGGCGGTGTTCAATGAACTGCCAAGGAACGATACGGAGTTCCGCAACGTCTACGCTCACTCGGCAAGCGTAGCGGAAATCGCGCGGTTTGCAGAAGCATCGAGACGAACGGACCAAACCGGCACCCGCCAGGAAACGTTTGATGCCGCGATGGCGTCGGCCGCCACAGTGATCGTGATCGTCGGTCACAACAACGGTGGGAACCTTCGCACCCGTTCGGGTGAACTGCTTTCTCTAGAGGATCTCAGCGCGCGCTGCGAAGCTGCTGGAAAGGTCTGCGTTTTCTTGAGTTGTCATGCGCAAGATTGGGTTAGCCGTGCGCATCCAGCGGCGGCGCGAGCAATCTCTGCCGCCGAAGCTGCCAGAAGCGCGGAGTCTGTCGCTATGATCCTGCGCGGCGCGTCGGGCAACGTGAAGGGAGAGATCGCTGATCCTTCTTTGGCCTACCGGCAGCTGTTCTTCGCGGTCTCGCGCGATCGACAGGTGAGGTACTACTATCGGCAAGTTAGCAATGTGGCCGTGATTCTACTCGTTGCGATCGGGGTGCAATGCGACAATGAATGTCCGCCGTTTCCCGGCCCGCTCGCGTGGCGAGGATGGCGCCCTCCATCATTCAAGCAACCATCGTAATGCCGACTGCGCCTGCGACCACCGCGAGCACGACGGCCGCCAGTAGGAGAAGGAATACGGAACACGGGGACAGGTTATCATGCCCCGCCGCTCTCAGTCCCAAGCCGAGAGCGGGCTGACCCAACCGTCGGGGATGTATCGGGGGTCGAGACACGGCGACAGGTAATCCTGTCCCCACAGACCTCACAACAGACCTCACAGACCTGAACCCGAGCTCCTGGTTTCTGCCACTGGACTGTACCGTCACGCCACTCCGGTCAGGATTCGCTTGCGTAATTACAACATCATAATTACAATCTCCCCATGACGAGCGTCCGGTTTGAGTGGGACGAGGCCAAGAACCTCTCAAACCAGCGCAAACACGACGGTGTGAGTTTCGAGGATGCCTGTCGGGTATTTCAGGATCCGCTGCACGTCTCCGTGCAGGATCGCATCGAGGGTGGCGAGCAACGGTGGCAGACCGCCGGTTCCGTCCGAGGCTTCGTGATCCTGGTGGTGGCGCACACGGTTACAGAGGACGACGAACACGGCGGATCGGTGGAGATCATCCGCATCATTTCAGCGCGGCGCGCCACACCGCGAGAAAGGCGACGCTATGAAAACGAAGCTGGTTAGCCACACCCCCGAATCCCTGCCCCCACTGACCGATGTGCAGCGCGAACATCTCGCCCGGCTGGCGGCGATGCCTGATGAGACGATCGACACCAACGATATCCCCGAACTCCCGGACGCGACGTGGAGCGCTGCCGTCCGGGGCCGTTTCTACCGGCCTGTAAAGCAGCAGATCACCGCCCGTGTGGACGCCGACGTGCTGGATTGGCTCAAATCGCAGGGCAAGGGATACCAGGGTCGCCTGAACGCCATTCTGCGGCGGGAAATGCTGGCGTCGCTGAAGTCGGCGCGTCGGGCGTAGGCGAACCCCGTATGGCGTTGCCGCAATCTTCCTTCCAGAAGGGATAGGACTGATCTGTCAGGGCTCGGAGGGCTTGTACGGTGACGCGATATCAACTGCATAATCTCTGCTCGCCTGAGCGCGGCAAGTGAATTGCGGAATTACAATTCTGCACCTCACCCCATCACAAACACCCATCATCTGTCCCTTCAATCCCGCCCCAGTACCCGTCCTGCCCTCGCCCGCTGCCGCGCCAGAATCCCCGCCTTAAGGCGTTCGAACAGCGCCTTCGGCAGCATGCCGTACGCATAGACCCCCGCCTGCCCGGGGATCGTCCGCAGATCATAGCCGGGCCAGACAAAGCGGTTGAGCTCGTCCAGGCGCAGCCAGTGGTTCCCGCTATCCAGGCCAAGATCACGGCAGGTGGACGGCGGGATCGGGATAGACGCGGTCAGGTCGTTCGGCGCGGCGTGGGTGATGGGGGCGACGATGACGGTGACGTCACCGTCCGCGTCGCGGCGGGCGGCGACCACAATCGCGCACGGGCGGTCTTTGGCGGCCTCATCGGCGCCGACGTCGTGCTCGTGGCTCCACAGAAAGCTGTAGCGGATGACCAGACCCGGCTTTGGCGTCGGGAAGGTCACGCGGGGTCGGCGGCGTACCCGGCGGCCTCAATGTCGGCGATCACGTCATCGGGCAGTTCGCCGACGCGAAGCACCTGGCGCTCACGCGCCTTGAGCTTTTCGTAGTTCGCCAGTTCACGGGCAGAAAGATAGCCGCCGACCACGCGGTCGTGGCTGGTCACGACGATGACCCCGACCTGGATCGCCTCGTCCTGATAGTGGGCGAAGTTGCGGGCGAAGACGGTGGCACGGACGGCGGGCGTGGGGGGCATATACGGGTTCCTCGTCGCGTAAAATACGTATTTCTCGGATTTTGTCGAGAGGCGGGTCGAGATTCGTCACGTCGCACGGGCGACGGGCTGGGGTTAACGTTTGCCAGACTGCCGCCATCCGGGACGGGCGCTCGCTGAAGCGGGGTTGACATCTGATCAATATGTTCTATCTTTGTTCTTATGCAGGTCGCCCCGCCCTCCCTGGACGCGCCGACGCTTCGGATGGTCGAGGCGATGACGGTTTGTGCCTTTGAGCTGGGGACGGCGGCGGCGGAGATTGCGAAGACCGCCGGGGATGATTTCGGCCGGTTCCTGAGCTTCAGCACCGAGTTTCGCCATTGCTTCTTCGCCGTGCGGATGGGAATCCGGCTGAAGCAGTACGGGGTTCCCGCCCCACGCGCCGCGACCCTGTCCGTGGACCCTCTTGAGCGCGAACGGCCCGATCCCATCGAAAGGCCCGAGCGCGACGACGCGCGACGACGGGCCGAGGCCGACCGGGAGCGCGACCGCGATGTCGAGCCCGTCAGCCTGCCCCAGTTCCTGAAAACGCTCGGCATCGTGTCGGCAAGAGCCGAACAGGCCCGCGACCAGTTCCCGGCCCATGTGCGCGAGACCACCCTGCCCACCCTGCAAAGGCTGTTGGCCCAGACCAACCCGCCCTCGGAGCCCGAGGCCCGCCGCCCAGTCCCGGCCCTGGCGGTCCTCGCCCGGTCACCGACGACCGCGCCGGCCCGATCACATCTGCTGAACTCTGCCCGCGCTGCCACGGTCATTCCAGGTCGCCCGCCGCCTCGCCCTTCCGGCTAACCACAACGGTAAGCCTGCTTTCACGCACCCACGGCCCACGGCCGGGGGCCAAACGTGCTGCGCTGTTCGCGCCTTTCGGTGCCGCCTGCAATCAGACCAGCGGCCACGCCGCTGCCCGCTCAGCCAGCAGCGCGTGCTCGAGGGCGGTTTCGCCCGCCAGGCCCGCTGCCGCGATCAGCGTCAGGTCGATAATGTCGCGCTGGGCGTGGCTACCCCCGAACCGGGCCGTACGGTTTCGGACCGCCCGCAGGCGCTCGATGGCCAGCGGATGTCGACCCTGACCAAAGGCCTGGATGGCCTCGGCAATGGGCAAGCCCACGTCGCGCGTGATCCCGGCGTTTTCGCCGGTCCCTTCGGCCGCTGCCCGCAGTGCGGCGACGGTCGCGTCAGCCTCGGCGTCGCGTCCGGCTCCCACCAGCGCCAGCATCGCGTGCACGTCGTCAAAGGCGTATTGGCCCAGCGGTTGGACCTCATAGTTGTCCGCCAGGGTGGCCCAGCGGTCGCCCACCTCCACGCCGCGCAGTTTCAGCCGCCAGAGCAGGGCCGCGGCGTCGACCATGTCGAAGGCCATGGTGGATCGCTCGCCATAGAGCGGCCCGTCGTAGAGTTCGAGGACCGCGTCGATGTCGTCCAGTCCCAGATGGAACAGCGCCAGATGCCACCAGTTGTGGATCGCGAAGAAGCTTTCGGGGGTCCAGTCCGGCGCATTGCCGCGCATCC
>JANNFM010000288.1:0-3454 GCA_031379795.1 Alphaproteobacteria bacterium | reverse complement strand
CTATGATGTCGGCTTCGGGCGCGGACAACAGGCGTTCGGCAACGCCTGCACCGAACAGGGTGTCGCCGTTCAGGAGCAGCACGTTGCGATCAAACTCAGCCCGGACAATCCAGCACGAGGCCGTATTGTCCGACACGGTATAGAAGGGGTTGAAGGCCAGGCGCACCGGCATGCTCAGACCGAGCCGCCGAACCTCGGCCTCAACGGCCTCGGCCCGGAAACCGGTCACGATGACCGCCTCGTCGAGGCCTGCGGCCTGCAGGCGGAGCAGTTGCCAGGCAAGCAGTGACCGTCCACCTAGATCAATCAGGCACTTGGGCTGATCTTCGGTCAGCGGCAGAAGGCGTTTGCCCTGCCCTGCCGCAAGGATGATGGCTCGATCTGGCGACTTCAAGGTACGTCCATAGGGATGGTTCGGGTCAACATCCGGCTTATGCCGGAGCGGAGTTCAAATATGAAGAGACCTCACAGGCTGGCTGCCTGCGAGGTCTCCTCGATTCAGAATACTGCGGCGGCGGTGCGCCGGGATTTCCGGTTGCCTATTTGAGGTGCCGGGCGAGGTGTTTGTTCATTTCGAACATGCTGACCTTGTCCTTGCCGTCAAACACGGCCTTCAGCTTCGCATCCGCCAGGATATCGCGCTTGTTGGCGGGGTCCTGAAGGTTGTTGGCTTTGATATACACCCAGATTTTCGAGACCGTCTCACCGCGCGAGAGTTGCCCCGCGCCAACCACCGCGGCCAGTTCCGCCGACGGCGTCAAAGGCTTTTGCAGGGCGTTCGTCTTTTTTTCCGTGGCCATGGGCTCCCCCGGCTAGATGTTGTCGCGAGGTTCCGGCGGGGGCCGCTGGAACCGAGTCGCTTGGTGCATCCTAACGCGGAGCGCGAACTGCGCCACCGGATATCCACGCAATGCGCCAGATAGCCCGAATGACCGATCCAGAGCCATTCAGCGCGCGTGACAGATGCCCCGGCGCACGCTGATATGGCTGAAGCTCAGGAGTTGCGCCATGACCGATGTCCCGATTGTCCTCTATGAAACCCCGACCCCGAACGTCGCAAGGCTGGTGCTGAACCGGCCGGAAAGCCGCAACGCCCAGGACACCGCCCTGCTATATGCGTTGAACGCCGCTTTTGATCGCGCGGCCCGCGACGACGCGGTCAAGGTCATCATCCTGGCCGCCGCCGGACCCCACTTCTCCTCCGGCCATGATCTGCGCGAGCGGGGCCCCATCGCGCGCCAGATGGAAGGCCACGATCCGGTCGGGACCTGGTGCGGCTTCGGGTGCGCCGGCGCCGAAGGCATGATGGCGCGAGAGAAGGAGGTGTATCTGGGACTGTCAGAGCGGTGGCGGAACATTCCCAAACCGACCATCGCCCAGGTGCAGGGCAAATGTATCGCTGGCGGCCTGATGCTGGCCTGGCCCTGTGACCTGATCGTCGCGGCGGACGATGCGGCCTTCTGTGACAACACCGTGGGGATGGGTGTCGCGGGCGTGGAATACTTCGCCCACCCTTGGGAACTGGGACCACGCAAGGCCAAGGAACTGCTGTTCACGGCCGATTGGCTGAGCGCGCAGGACGCCAAGGCACTGGGCATGGTCAACCACGTGGTTCCCGCCGCAGACCTGATCGACTTTACCCTGAACCTGGCGAGCCGGATTGCGACCAAGCCGATGTTCGCCTTGAAGCTGGCCAAGGAGGCGGTCAATGCTGCGGAGGACGCCCAGGGGCGGGTTGGGGCCATGCAGACCGCCTTCGCGCTTCACCAACTGGCCCACAGTCACAACATGCAGGTGCACGGCATACCTATCGACCCATCCGGACTCCAGGTTCCCAGAAAATCCTCGCGGCCCTAGCCACATTGGGTAGAACCAGATTCCCTTTCGGAGGCTCGGATCGTGGATCTTGTTCTGGACCTCATTGACCGGCGCATCCTGCGGGAATTGCAGAGGGACGCGACCATTCCGATTGCGGAGTTGGCGCAGATTGTAGGTCTGTCCCAGACACCTTGCTGGAAACGGGTGAAACGGCTCACCGATGCGGGCGTAATTCTCGGGCGTGTGGCGTTGCTGGACAGGACAAAACTGGACCTGGGGTTGGCGGTGTTCGTCTCGGTAAGAACCAGTCGTCACGATCAGGAGTGGCTCGACGCGTTTGCCGGCGCGGCCTCGGCGATGCCTGAGGTCGTGGAGTTCTATCGGCTTTCGGGAGACACCGACTATCTGCTGAAAGTGCTGGTGAAGGACATCTCGGCCTATGACGTGTTCTATCGACGCCTGATTGCTGCGGTGCCACTGTCCGACGTCTCATCGGCATTCGCGATGGAGCAGATCAAGTCCACGACGGCGCTTCCGGTTTGACTTGACGCGGGGCAACCCGCCATCGTGCCCCCAACAAGAAAATCGGTCGGGAGACGTAGTCGGTCATGGCGTGGAATTTTGCGGATGTCTGGGAAGCGATCGCTGCGGCTCAGCCGGATCACCCCCAATGCATTCAGGCCGACAGGACCATCACCTGGGGCCAGTTCGATGCGCGCGCCGACGCGCTGGCTGCCCACTTCATTGCCAGCGGCATGAACCACCGGGCCAAGGTTGCGGGCTATCTCTACAACGGACCAGAGTATCTCGAGAGCTACTTCGCCGCGTTCAAGGGCGGCTTCGAGCCGGTCAACACCAACTATCGCTATGGACCGGAGGAGTTGGTCTACCTGTTCGACAACGCTGATGCCGAGGCGGTGGTGTTTCACGCCGGTTTCACGGCCACGGTCGAGGCGATCCGTCGGCGCCTGCCCAGGGTCAAGACATGGGTGGCAGTGGCCGAACCCGGCCATCCGGTTCCCGAATGGGCGTCGGACTATGACGCCATTGTCACCTCGGCACCCGCCCAACGTCCTGTTAAAGCCTCGTGGGGACGCTCCGGCGACGACTTGCTGCTGCTCTACACCGGCGGCACCACCGGCATGCCCAAGGGTGTGATGTGGCGGCAGGACGATCTGTTTCAGGTGATCGGCGCGGGCGGTAACGCCACGCTGGGGATCCCGCCGGCCGGGTCAATTGCCGAACTGATCGCGCGTCATTCGGGAGCCGAACATATCCGGCCGATCTCGTTGGTTGCGGCGCCCCTGATGCACGGCACCGGCCAGTTTTCAGCCTTCATCAACTTCAACGCCGGCGGCACAATCGCCTGCCTGCCATCTCGCAAGTTCAGTCCCGTCGAGCTCTGGAATGAAGTTGAGCGTCTGCGGGCGACCAATGTCGTGATTGTCGGCCTGGCATTCTCAACACCGATGCTCGAGGCGCTGGAGGCGAACACCGGCCGCTGGGACCTGTCGTCGGTCAAGGCCATGAGCTCATCCGGCTCGATGTGGAGCCAGGAGAACAAGCGCGGCCTGCTGAGGCATGTGACCAACGCGGTGATCATGGATAGTTTCGGCTCGTCCGAGGCGGTGGGCAT
>JANNFM010000266.1:0-9361 GCA_031379795.1 Alphaproteobacteria bacterium | reverse complement strand
GCGCACCTTCGCCTGGCTGGGCAGA
Source organism: Alphaproteobacteria bacterium (assembly GCA_031379795.1). Lineage (GTDB taxonomy): Bacteria > Pseudomonadota > Alphaproteobacteria > Caulobacterales > Caulobacteraceae > Phenylobacterium. The sequence goes on along the minus strand of JANNFM010000266.1, from coordinate 9,336 downwards.
TGCCGACGCCTCGCCAAGGACTTCGAGGCCACCGTCGAGAGCGCTGTCGCATGGGTCTATATCGCCCACATCCGACGCCTCACACGCCGACTCGTCAGACCCTGAAATCCACTCACGGAGTTATGAGTCAGACTCTTAGCCCGGGACTATAGAGCGTGCGGCAGACTGAGCCAGCCGTTGACGGCGATGTAGATGCCGACGGCAAGTATCACCGCACCGGAGATGTACGGGGCTTTCCGCACAATCTCGCCAAAGCCGCTCCAGCGTTTGGAAACGTGTTTCACGCTTAGTGCCGCAACGACTCCGGAAGCAACCAGTGTGGCCGCCAATCCGATGCTGAAGCAGAGCACGAGGACAGCGCCGAGCGTCACCTGCTTGAGCTGAAGACAAAGGAGCAGGACGGTGATCGCGCCGGGACACGGGATCAGACCTCCTGTCAGGCCGAAGATGATGATCTGTCCTGTGGTGACTTGGCGGTCGGAGAATCGGCGGCGTATATCGTTGGCGTGGGCGAGCTCGTGCGCATCCTGGTAGCCGGTTGACAGCTCCATGTCTGCCAAGTCGGCGTGCTCGTGGTCGTGCTCGACAAAGGCCACATCGTAGCTGTGAGCGTGATTGCCGTGCGTCAGGGCAAGGCGAGCCATGAAGGCGTGCGGCTCCGGGATTGTCTCGCGGGACTGCAGGTAGCCGTCGCAATCGTCGAACGTGAAGATTTGCTCCGCGCCATCTTGTCGTTCCGTGGTCAAGGCCACGTCACCGGCCTGCCAACCATGTCCGCTCTCGGCGTAGATACGAAAGCGCGGCGGCGCTCCCGTTTCAAAAACCTCCAGCCGCAGCACGCCGTGTCCGGTGTCGATCCGTGGCGAGCCGTCCGGCGGGTGACCATCTTGCCCGTGGCCGTGATGCTGGTCGTGGTCGTGGTTGGCAACAGCGGCGAAGCCCGCTTCGCGTCGACTGCGCCACAGCATCCACAGCGCCATGCCTATGATGACGACGCCCGACGTGAGCTGGAAGTACGGTTCCAGCGTGGCGCTATCAACGCTGCGCCATAAGTACATGCCGCCTAGAGCAATTACCCACACGATCAGGGTGTGAGAAAGCGTGGCACTCAAGCCGAGCAGCACGGCCTGTTTCACCGTGCCGCGAACCGCGATGATCAAGGCGGCCATCATCGTCTTGGAGTGGCCGGGCTCAAGCCCGTGCAGCGCGCCAAGAAGCAGGGCGCTAGGGATGAAAAGCCAAGCGTGCGCCGTACCTTGAGCGAGTAAGTCAGTAAAGGAAATCATGTCGCACCTTTATCCCCCCCGGGGGGATATGGCAAGGCATAGGGCTTATCCTGGGTGGGAGGATGCCCGACGCCGCCGGGGTGTTCACCCACATCTGCGCAGAGACTTGGAAGCCTTGGCGCTCTGACCTGGAGGCGAGTGTCCGCTCCCCCCCATTTCGCCCGTTGGGACGGACCGCTAGTGGGCCTTCAGCGGGGACCACCGGTCAGAATCCATCCACTGGCGGCTCCCTGACCGTTCAGCACCGCCGCCCATCATTCCGGGCCCACATCACGCCCATTACCACGTCTCATCTCGCGCATCATTGTCTGGCGCGGGGTCGGTCCCATCTGGGGCTTTGCGCGCGTACGCAAGTGCAAATGAACCGACCTCGGAGACCTGATGACCCAGACCCTTCTCGCCGCCGCCCTGGCCGCCGCGACGATCGCCGGTGCCCCCGCCGCCTTCGCCGCGACCAAATCCTGCCCGACCGTGTCACCGGCCGATGTCGAGAAGCAGTTCACGGCCTTCAACGCCGCCTGGGCCACCCGGGATCCGGACAAGGTGACCGCGCTGTTCGCCCCGTCCGCCGTGCTTCTGGCCACCGTCTCCAACACGCCCCGCACGACGCCCGCAGCCGTGCGCGACTATTTCGTCAGCTTCCTGAAGAACAGCCCGCAGGCGACGATCAATTCCAGCACCGTCAAGATCGACTGCACGACGGCCTCGCGGGTGGGCCTCTGGACCGTTGCGCTCACCAACCCGACCACCGGCATCAAAACCGACGTCAAGGCGCGGTACTCCTTCACCTACCTCTGGGATGGCTCGGCCTGGAAGATCGACCACTTGCACTCATCGGTCCTGCCGGAAGCCTGAGAACGGCACGGGCCCCGGCGGTGCGCGCCGGGGCCTTTCTTTGATGCCAGGCTCATGCAAGGGTTCCGAGGCTGCGAAAGGTCGCAGCCATAGACTGTGCGGGGCCGGAATGGGTCGACTTCAGGACAAGGTGATCATCGTCACCGGTGCCAGCTCCGGCCTTGGCGCGGCCACGGCGGTGAGACTTGCCGCGGAGGGGGCCAAGGTCGTGATTGCCGCCCGGCGGCGCGACCGGGGCGAACAGGTGCTGGCCGAAATCGAGGCTGCCGGTGGCGAGGGGCTGTTCGTTCCAACCGACGTCAATGTGACGGCCGATGTCGTGGCCCTGGTGGCCGCCACCGTGGACCGTTTCGGTGGCCTGGACGGCGCCTTCAACAACGCCGGGGTCAGCGGCAATGCGCTCACACCCATGGCTGATGTCGAAGAGGCTGACTGGGATGCGGTGCTTGGCACCAACCTCAAGGCCATCTTCATCTGCATGAAGCACCAGATCCCGGCCATGCTGGCGCGCGGCGGTGGATCCATTGTCAACATGTCATCAATGTACGGGCTGATCGGCAGCGACGTGGGCCACGCCCCTTACACGGCCAGCAAACATGGCGTGATCGGCCTGACCAAGTCCGCCGCCATCGACTATGGCGACAAGGGTGTGCGGGTGAACGCGGTCTGCCCCAGCTACATCCACTCCGAGATGGTGGACCCGTATGTCGAGGCGCTGCCGGACCTGATGGCCAATGTGATCCGCAGCCACTCGGCCATGAACCGGCTGGGCCAGCCGGACGAGGTGGCCCGTGCGGTGGCCTGGTTGCTTTCCGATGAAGCCAGCTTCATCAGCGGCGTCGCGCTGACCATCGGCGGCGGCGACACGACGAAGCTGTATTAGGGAAGAACCGCCTCGGCCTCGATTTCCACCCGGGCGTTGGGGTCCACCAGACCCGTGACGCCCACCAGCGTCATCGCCGGATAGTGCCGCCCCAGGGTCGCCCCCCAGGCCTCGCCCACCATGGCTCCGCCCGCGTTGAACTCGGCCATGTCGGTCACATAGGCGCGCAGCAGCACGATGTTGCCGATGTCGCCGCCGCCCGCCCGGACCACGGTGATCAGGTTCTCCAGCGCCAGCCGCCACTGTTCGCCCAGCGTGAGGCCGGGCTGCACGGGGGCCCCGCCCGCCCGCGCCAGCTGACCCGAGACCCGGATCGTTGTTGCGCCGCGAGAGCTTACCGCGTGGGCGAACCCGCGCGGTCGCGTCCAACCGTCCGGAAGGATCGCCTGATAGCCTATGCCTGCATCACTCATGGTCTGGGGTCCCTTCAGGTCCGCGGCGGCTCAAGACCAAGGGCGCGCTTCATCGCCTTGATGTTGCCGCGGCAGAACTTGGTCAGCTGTTCGGTGGTCGCCTCCAGCGTGGACGCATCCTTGGGGTCGAACTTGACGATGTATTCGATCCGGCAGCTGGTGGCGTCGCCCGGAACCACCGACACGGTCGAGAAGTAGGCGTTCATGTCGGGACGATCCAGCGTGTAGGTGTAGTGCCAGGGCCCCTCGTCGGTCATCAATTCCTGAATGGTGCGGCCGCCCGGCATGGTCAGGGTGCGCACCTTGCCCTTGGGCGTCACCTCGGTGCTCTCGGCCTCCAGCGCCCCGGCCCATTTTCGGATGCCGGAGAAGTCTCCGATCACCGCCCAGACGGCCTCGGCGCCTAGCGCCGCATCATCGCCCACCTTGATTTCGTGCATGTCGAAGTTTCCTCAGTTCGCCGGCCATGCTTGGGCCGGTCGGGGTTTCAGTTGGTGGCGGCCCGGTCACTCATCTTGGACATCTCGGCGGCGTCGCGTTCGCGGCGGCGCTCCCATTCCGCCTCTGTGGCGCAGATCCGCTTCTTGAAGTGGCTGCCGAGCTGCGCCTCGGTGACGCAGACCTTCTTCGGTCCTTCCGGCTTGGCGGTCGCCGGTGTGGCCGCGGCCGTCCGGGGTGTTGGTTCTGCGGGTTTGGGGGTCTCGGCGCCCTGGGCGGCCAGCGCTGCCGCCATTATCAAAGCTGAGATCATTGTGGCGTCTCCCCGATGTCCGGTGTCACGCTAAAGCCAGACCGGCGTAAGTGGAACCCGTCGCGTGCTTCTTCGTGCGAAGAGGCTTCGCTAAAGTCGCGGCCGATACCTGAGTCGCGCCCGTTTAAGGATATGCCATGACCGACGACGCTCCGACGCTGCAATCGGCCCTGGGCCAGGTGCGCACGGTCAGCCGCGAGGGCGGACGCGCCGTGATCGAATACCTGTGCGCGCCGCACATGTGCCACTCCGGCGGCGTCGCCCAGGGCGGTTTCGTCAGCGGCTGGATCGACGCTGCCATGGCCGGCGCCGCCATGTCCCAATCGCCCGGCATGACACCCATGACGCTGGAGATGAAGGTCAGCTTCTTCGCCCCGGCGCGGCCGGGCCTGGTCATCGCCGAAGGCTGGATCGAACGCGCCGGTCGCTCCACCTGTTTCGCGGAAGGCCGCCTGCTCAACCCCGCCGGCGACGTGATCGCCAAGGCCAGCTCTACCATCCGCCTGATCCCCACCGACGCCGTCCAGGCGACGACGCGGCGGGCGATGGAATAGGGGGCCGACTGGCAGCGCAGTTCGGGCGGCGATCGTTGATCACGCGTCCCTTCTTCCATAAGGGGACCGTTGCATAACTCAGGCTGGCGCCAGAATTGGCCTACGCGCCCCTTCGCCCCTTGTGGGAGAAGGTGGGCGCCCCCGGGGCCGACCCTGGGTCGGCCCGAGGACAGGCTCCGGCGGCCGGATGAGGGGTCGCGCCACCCTATCGGAATGATTTCAATGCCTTATCGGAGAGGATTATCGACCCCTCATCCGACCTCGCTTCGCGAGGCCACCTTCTCCCACAAGGGGCGAAGGGCCGTGGCGTCGAGCTCTCTCGCTATTCTGGAATTATGCAACGGTCCCACAAGGGGCGAAGGGCAAGCGGCGCCGGTGGTCAAGGATGTGGAATTGGTGCGTAAGGCTAGTCAACTGCTGGGATCATCATCCGCGAAGGGATCGGGCCTGCGCGTCCGGCGCTCAGGCAAATGAAGGTCCGAACCTCTCGGAGCCGTCCTGACTAACCAGGCTCCCGGCGCGTTGGACTGGTGCGCCGCCTGCACCCGTTTCACCAACGCCGCCAATCTCGCCCTCGCGTTGACCACATAGAGTGCAATCGACATTGCGCCCCTTCCATCCTGTCCAAATGAAGCGAACTGCTACCGCACTTCCAACCCCGGCATCTCGCCGGTCGCCCGCCAACCCTCCAGCACCTGGAAGAATTTCAGTGGCCCGGCGCCGTACATGTCGGAGAAGAAGCCGGCCCGGTTATCCTTGGCGCCTTCGGAATTGTAGTAGCCCGGCGTGCACTCCTCGTAGAAGCGCCGCCCCATGCGGGCGAGGCTGCGGACTTCCTGGACATAGGCTTCCTCCGCTTCGGCTGTGGGCTCCAGCACGGCGGCGCCCCGGTCGCGCACCTGGCTGACCATGTAGGCCACATGGTTGGCCTGTTCGTTCAGGGCCTGCGGCACGCTGATGGTGATCGCCGTCTGGGTGAACCCCAGGAAGAAGCAGTTGGGGAAGCCGTGCGTGGTCAGGCCGTGCAGGGTACGCAGGCCTTCGCCCCAATGTTCGGACAGGGTCTGCCCGCCGCGACCCACGATGTCGTAACCGGCGCGGCGGGTGTAGGACGTGCCCACCTCAAAGCCGGTGGCGAAGATCAGGCAGTCCAGTTCGTATTCCTTGCCGTCCACCACCACGCCGCGTTCGGTCACCCGCTCTACGCCCTGCCCGTGGGTGTCCACGAGGGTCACGTTCGGACGGTTGTAGGTCGGCAGATACTCGTCGTGGAAACAGGGCCGCTTGCAGAACTGGCGGTACCAGGGCTTCAGCGCCGCTGCCGTCACCGGATCCTGCACGATGGTGTCCACCCGGGCGCGCACCTGGTTCATCTTGTTGTAGTCGGCCAGCGCCATCAACTCGCCGCGCTCCTCCCGCGTCAGTCGTCGTCCCAACCGGCGCGAGGCCTCCTTTGCTGCGCTGCCTGTCAGCCGCCGGTAGATGTCAGTCCAGCCGTCGTGGACCAGGTCCTCGTCGGTGTCGCCGCCGCTGACCAGGATGTTGAAGTTCTCCATGCGCCTGGCCTGCCAGCCGGGCTCCAGGGATGCCGCCCAGGCGGGGTCGGTCGGCCCGTTGTTGCGCACATCGACGGATGAGGGCGTCCGCTGGAAGACGTAGAGTTCCTTGGCGCCTTCGCCCAGGTGCGGGATGCACTGCACGCCCGTGGCGCCGGTGCCGATGATGCCGACGCGCTTGTCTTTCAGCCCGGTCAGGCCGCCGGAACTGTCCCCGCCTGTATAGGCATAGTCCCAGCGGCTGGTGTGGAAGGTGTGGCCCTTGAAGTGGTTGATGCCCGGAATGCCCGGCAGCTTTGGGCGGCTGAGTGGGCCATTGGCCATAGCCACATAGCGGGTTGCAAAGCGGTCGCCGCGACTGGTGCTGATCATCCAGCGCTGGGCGGCCTCGTCCCATTCCATGCCAGTGATCGAGGTCTGCAGCAGCGCCTTGTCATAGAGCCGGTAGTGGCGGGCGATGTTGCGGCTGTGCTCCAGGATTTCCGGCGCAAAGGAATATTTGTGCTTCGGCATGTAGCCCAGCTCTTCCAGCAGCGGCAGGTAGCAGTAGCTCTCCACGTCGCACATGGCGCCGGGATAGCGGTTCCAGTACCAGGTGCCGCCCACATCGCCGGCGGCCTCCACCAGCCGGATGTCCTCGAAGCCCGCCTCACGCAGCCGGGCGCCCATCATCAGGCCGCCGAACCCGCCGCCGATAATCGTGAACTCCACCTCGTCGGTGACCGGCGCTCGCGTAAAGCCTGGCTCCACGTAAGGGTCTTCGACATAGCGCGAGAACTCGGCAGTCACCTCGGTGTACTGGGTGATGCCGTCCTCGCGCAGGCGCTTGTCGCGTTCCGACAGATAGCGGGTGTGCAGGGTCTCGGTGTCGACGGCGCCGCCGGCCAGTTCGACCAGTTCGGGTGGCAGGCTCATGGTGCGTTTCCCACTTTTGAATGAGGTTAGGCCGCGAGAACGCGCCCGCGCAAATTATTCTGCGCAACAGGCTGCCGCGGGATTGTCGCCGTCACGATTCTTGGGTCATGTGCCCGCCTCTCCAACGAAGGCAAGAAAAAATGTTCTCGCACATCATGGTCGGCGGTAACGACCTCGACCGCTCCAAGAAATTCTATGACGCGCTGCTGGCCACGCTGGGCGCCGGGCCTGCGATGCTGGACGGCCACCGCATCTTCTACATCACGCCCACCGGCATCTTCTCGGTGTCCAAGCCCATCGACGGCGCCCCCGCTACGGTGGGCAATGGCTCAACGGTCGGCTTTGCCTGCTCCAGCCCCGCCCAGGCGGACGCCTGGCACGCCGCCGGCGTCGCCAATGGCGGAACCACCTGCGAGGAACCCCCCGGCGTCCGCGCGGGCGGCATGGGCAAGATGTACCTGGCCTACCTGCGCGATCCCGACGGCAACAAGCTGTGCGCGCTTCACCGCATGGGGTGATCTGAGGCGCCTGTGGGCGCGATGGGTTTGAAGACGGCGGTCGTCCCCCGGGTGGCCGCCGTCTTGTCAGGTGCTGCGGTTGAGATCGCGCCTGACCGCGGCGCTCCGAGATTTGGGCGCGAGCCGCAGGGTGGCGAAGATGGCGATGGTCACGACGCCCGTGCGCACCGCATTGCCCATGCCGCCGCCGATGGCGTTCTCGCCAAAATCGAAGGCCATCCACAGCGTGTTCAGCACCAAGTGAAGGAAGACCGCGGGCCACAGGTTGTAGCCCCAGCGCACATAGAGCCAGCCAAACATCAGCCCGCCGGCTGCCGTGATCGCCACAATGCCGGCCACTTCTCCAAACCCTGCCCCTTGCGACGCATGTGCGACGCCGAAGAACAGCGCTGGCCACAGACACGCTGCGAGCCAGGGCCAGCCACACAGACGAACCAACACACCGATGGCCAGGCCGCGATACAGCACTTCCTCAAGCCAGGGGCCCAGCGCGCCCTTCCAGGCGAAGTCGGCGAAGGTCGACTCCTGTGACAGAGGTGTCACCGCCAGGCAGAAGGCCAGCGCCGGAATCAGGATCAGCGCCGCAAACATCGCCGGTCGATGCACGGGCGCGGCCAAGCCCGAAAGGCCAAGAACGAAGCCGGGCGATCTGCGTAGCGCAAGACAGGTCAGCGCCAGGAACACCACGATGTCGCCAAGGGTGATCAGCCCCGAGCGCAGGTAGGGCACGCTGCGGATGACCTCGACGTCGAGCAGGGGACGCAGCCATGTCCCACTCCAGGTCGAGTAGGCCAGGGCGACAGATACCGCGACGACGCCCAGGACGGCGGGTCGTGACGCGGGCTGAAGCGGCGAATCCGCTGGCATGGCTGAGGTCTCGCGGGGCGTGGCCCCACACTTCTAGAGATCCTGATGCATTCAGGATTGAAGAATTCGGACATCCCCGGGGCTTCAGCGGGGCGCGGCCGGGCCCCGCCCAGGTCGCGGCGGCGTTTCGTTGAGCTTGCGACGTGGCGATCCGCCACCCGTTAGCAGATCAGGCACCCGCGAAGTCCAGGCCCGGTCACTCGGGCCTAGCTAGTTTGACGCGACCTTGGCCGGCGCGGCGGGCGCTGTGGCCACCTTGTCCGGCGCAGGCTGCTCGCGACGTGGGCCGCCGCGCATCATCCGGGTGATCGGCTCAAACTCCTTGGCGTCGATGCCGCCGTCCTTGTTGGCGTCGGCCAGGGCGAAGCGGGGCCGGATCGCATCGCCAAGGTCGCCCTTGAGTTCACCGATCTGCAGCTTGCCGTCGATGTTTGCATCCATCATCCCGATCAGACGGGTCTTCATCATGTCGTCGTCATAGGTGGTCTGGTTGGCCGCGGTTTCGTCGAGCCAACGGTAGGTGAGCTGGGTGAAGAACATCTCCTCGAAGGACTGGTCGCCCCAGGTGACTTCCTTGGATGGATCCGGATTGGCCGGGTTCCGCCTGGAGTTGTCGTAGATGTAGGTGGCGATGAGCTTCGAGCCGGCGGGCACCTTGATGGGCTCGGCGAACTCATACATCCGCTGCCAGTTGAAATCGTAGCGCGGCACATTCAGGAGCTGCTTCTCCGTGCCGTC
>JANNFM010000239.1:0-8429 GCA_031379795.1 Alphaproteobacteria bacterium | reverse complement strand
AGCTCATCCCCCCGCGCTTGTAGCGTCCAATCGCCTCGCCAATCCGTGCCATCCGTATCTCCGCATGCATCAGATCCACCCCGGCCAAACCGGACAGATCGTCTGCTACGAAAACCGGACATATCGTGTGCTACCCACAGCGGCCTTTGCGGCGTTGCACAATGAGCAGCGAACAGCTAGTTTCCGCGGTTCTAATTCCGCTTGAGAGACTCCATGGCTCGCGTCACCGTCGAAGACTGCATCGAAAAAGTCCCCAACCGCTTCAGCCTGGTGCTGTTGTCGTCGCATCGCGCCCGCGCCGTTTCGGCCGGCTCACCGATCATGGTGGACCGCGACAACGACAAGAACCCGGTTGTGGCCCTGCGTGAGATCGCAGACGACGTGGTCGACGCCGAGGAACTCAAGGAAGCCCTGATCCTTTCGCTGCAGCGCGTCGATGAGCGCTCGGAAGCCGAGGAAGAGGCCGAGACCCTGGCCCTTCTGGCCGATCCGACCCACATGCAGATGAGTGAGCTTGAACTCATTCGCGCCCTGCAAAGCGACCGTGATGGCGGTCAGGAGGAGCGGTACTGAGCCCGGAAGGCGCAGAACCCCTCCTTCAAGACGCGGCGGCTCTACCCGCCGCCGCGCTTCCCGACGTACCCGTCACTGCACCACCCGCCACGGCAACACCGCGGCCAAAAATGTTGCGCCAGTTCGAGCTGATCGAGAAGGTCCGCTCCTACGACCCCACGGCGGACGAGGCGCTGTTGAACCGCGCCTATGTCTACGCCATTCGCGCCCACGGGGCCCAGAAGCGGGCGTCCGGCGATCCTTATTTTGCCCACCCGATCGAGGTGGCCGGCATCCTCACCGACTATCGCCTGGACACCGCGACCATCGTCACGGCGTTGCTGCACGATGTCATCGAGGACACCGAAACCACCCGCGACGACATCGAGCGCCTGTTCGGGTCGGAAATCGCCGAGCTGGTCGAGGGCGTTACCAAACTCTCCAAACTGGAACTCTCTGAAGCGCACCTGCGTCAGGCCGAGAACCTGCGGAAATTCATCCTGGCGATCTCCCGGGATGTCCGTGTCCTGCTGGTGAAACTAGCGGACCGTCTGCACAACATGCGCACCCTGCATTTCATCAAGCAGGCGGCCAAGCGCGAACGCATCGCCCGCGAGACCCTGGATATCTACGGGCCCCTGGCGCGGTCCATCGGCGTGCACCGGATCTGCGAAGAGCTGGAAGAACTGGCCTTCGCCCACCTGAACCCGGTGGCGCGCGACGCCATCATGCGGCGTCTTGCGGTGTTGCGTACCGAGCAGGGCGGGGCGGTCTCCACGGTCAGTCAGGAAATGTCGACCAAGCTTGAGGCCGCCGGAATTCCAGCCCGGGTCTATGGCCGCGAAAAGCACCCGTTCTCGATCTGGCGGAAGCTGCAGCGCAAATCCATCGGCTTTTCCCAGCTGTCCGACATCTATGCCTTCCGCGTCATCGTCGACAGCGAGGAGGACTGCTATCGCGCCCTGGGCGTCATCCATCGCGCCTGGCCATCGGTGCCCGAGCGGTTCAAGGACTTCATCTCCACGCCCAAGCGCAACAACTACAGGTCCCTGCACACCACCGTGGTCGGCTACAAGGGCATGCGGATCGAGATGCAGATTCGCACCGAAGCCATGGATCGTGTCGCCGAGGAGGGCGTGGCCGCCCACTGGCGCTACAAGAACAAGTCCTACGGCTTCGACGCCGAGCACCAGAAAGCCGCCGGCGGTCGCGATCCGCTGGTCAATTTACGCCACCTGGTCCAGGTGCTGGAACATGGCGGCGACGCCGAGGAACTGGTCGAGCACGCCAAGCTCGAAATGTACCTGGATCAGGTGTTCGTCTTCACGCCCAAGGGCAAGTTGGTCAGCCTGCCGCGCGGGGCCATGCCGCTGGACTTCGCCTACGGCCTGCACACCGACATCGGCGACACCACGGTCGGCGCCAAGATCAACGGTGAACTCAAGCCGCTACGCACAACGCTGTCCAACGGCGACGTTGTCGAGGTGATCCGGGGCGGCAAGCCCGTGGTGCCTGCAGACTGGCGCTCGCTGACTGTGACCGGCCGCGCCCGCTCGGCCATCCGCCGCCACATCCGCCAGACCGAGCGCGAGGAGTTCATCCGGCTGGGCCGCGCGACCCTGGACCAGACGTTCGAGGCGGCCGGCAAGAGCCGCAAGGATGTGTCGCTAAGGCCCGCGCTGGAGCGTTTTGCCGTCGCGGGCGAGGACGAACTTTTTGATGCTGTCGGTCGGGGCCGCGCCACCCCGTCACAGGTGCTGGAGATGGTCTTTCCGGGCCTGAAGCCCGCCGAACGCGAAGCCGCTACAGCGCGTCGCCATATCCAGGACGCCAAGCATGCGCGGCTCTATGTGCGCGGGGCCGGTTTGCAATCTGGCCTGACCTTGCACTTCGCCACCTGCTGCTCGCCAATCCCCGGCGACCGCATCGTCGGCATTCTGGAAAATGAAGGTCGAAGTCTGTTGGTCCACGCCATCGACTGCGAGAAGCTGGCGGAATACGAGGACCGCGAGGAGCTCTGGCGCGACCTGCAGTGGACGCCGGAAGCCGAGCGCAACGCCATCGCCCGCGCGCGCCTGACCGCCACCATCCGCAACGCACCGGGGGTTCTGGGTCAGGTCTGCACGGTCATCGGCGAGGCTGGCGGGAATATCGTGGGCCTGCGTATGAGCCATCGGCAGTCCGATTTCTTCGACGTCGACATCGAGGTCGACGTCCACGACGCCCGCCACCTGACCCACATATCCGCCGCCCTCAGGGCCAATCCCAGCGTGGAAGAGGTGGAGCGGACGAAGGGGTAGATTTCAATGAGCCGGTGTTTCACTCACTTCATCGGCCCGCTATATATTGCCCGTTGGCTGGTCCCTTGGAGGAAATAGGTTGGCGCGAGCACGCAAACGGGACGACGCGCCGGTCACTTACGGTGACCTTCGCCGAGCAATGAAGGTGATGGTCGATCTGAGTTTTCAGATGACCCTTTACTCCGCGCGGGGTCTCGCGACGGTCATGACCACCGAAGCTGATACCCCGGGGCGCGATGCGGCTGAGAAGGAAGAGAGAGTGCAGGTCGAACGTCTCCGAGAACTCGCCCAGAAGATTGAGGACGAGTTCAAGCTCGACGAGTTGGCCGAGCAATGAGCCTCGACACCCGTTTCAATGAAATCGCGGATGCTCGACGCGATGTACTTGCCGTTCGCGATGAGTTGCAGCGCTTGCGGAGCGCCGGCGGTGGGGGCACATCAGGAGGCATGGAAATCTGGCATCAATCCGTGGAGACGCGACTGAGCGAACTCCGACACGATGTACGGCAGGTCCTGCAGGCGCTGATTGCTGGCATGCTGCTTTTGCTAGGCGCATTCGCGACAGGCTTCGTAATTCTCAACGCCAAGGCTGATACTTCGACGGAGCGGACGCTGAGCAAGCTTGACGCGATGACGACACAAATCTCGGTGCAAAATGAGCGGCTGGCTCGCATTGAGGCTCAGGCTATCGGCCAGAAGCGATAGGTCCCATTGGGGTAGGCCGCTACCCCAGCATCACCACCTGGGTGACCTCGGAGCGATAGCGCACTTCCTCATCCCACTGTTTGCGGATGCGGTTCAGGATGTAGGGCGGCACCCAGTCGAAATCCTCATAGCGGGCACCCGCCAGGTGCAGCGGTGTGATGGACTGATAGTTCTGTTCGATGACCGCTTCGCAATAGGAACGGATCGTCGCGCGATCCGTGGCGATGTGGCTGGGCAGCGCGCCTGTCAGGGCAGGCACCTCGCGCCCCCCCACGGGTATCCAGATCGTCGGATAGGGCTGGTCGTCGATGATACCCTTCAGCTTCTCGCGTCCGCTGACATGCAGTTTCAGCGGCCCGATGCCACGCGAGTAGGCCCCCGTCAGCAGGTAGGCCAGGTCGACCGACAGCACCAGGCGACTGGCGCTGGCCCAGGCTGTGAGGCGGAAACCCGTGTCGATGGACGGCCCTACGAAATCTCGGGTGATCGTGTGATTGGCCGGATTGGCGTACCACTCGTCGCGCATATCGGATTGCGCCACGATGGGGTCGCTAGCTTCCAGCTGGGCGCCGCCACGACGGAAAAATACTTCGCAGTTCGGCACCGGGAACAGGCCGATCCACGCGGTTGACTTGATATCCAGGTGCTTGGAGGCTTCGCAGTCGTCGGCGCGGTATTGTTCCAGCGCGGCCAGCCAGACGTGCAGCACCGCATGCGCATGACCCAGCCCCTGCAGTTCGCAGACATACAGCAACTCGTCGCCATTGCTCTTCCAGAACTCAGGCGCGGGCACGTCGTGCGGATGGGTGTCCGTGAACGCCCGGTATTTGGCACGAAAAATATGATCGAACCGGCTGTAAAAATTCAGGATTTCAGGTCGCCAAACCTGCCGGGACTGCTTGTAATGGGTCGACCCGACCATGTCGACGCTGAGGAACAGGCGCAGGCGCGGCTTCAGACCTTCCGGAAACTCATCCGGAAAAGCCTTGCGCGATCTGCACACCGCGGCCCCTGGTTTTGACTGGATACTCAAGTGTTCCCCGAACAGAAATCCGGGATCAGAGGTATCGGTTTGCGGTTAACAGCCAGCCGACCGTCGAGGTTAACGTGTCCGCTTCCGGTGCACTGGCGCCTTTCGTTGGACGCCAAAGGAGATTATCTCACCTCTCATGAATACCATCGATGTCCTCGCAGAATTCCGCGGCGCCGGCGCGTTGCGTGAAGGCCACTTTATCCTGGCCTCGGGCCGCCACAGTGCGATGTTCTTACAGAAGAATCTGGTGTTTCAGTATGCCGACCGGACGGAGCGCCTCTGCAAGTCGCTGGCGGCGAAGATCGAGGCGCGCTTTGGCAAGCCCGACGTGATCGTCTCGCCTGCGGTGGGGGCGATCATTCCGGGCTACGAGACGGCCCGCTGGCTGGGCGTGCCGTCGATGTTCGTTGAGCGTGAGGACGGCGGCTTCAAGCTGCGCCGCGCGTTCCGGATCGAGCCCGGGGCGAAGGTGGTGGTGATCGAGGACGTGATCACCACGGGAGGGTCTTTCCGCGAGGCTGTCGCCCCCATCGAGGCGGCGGGCGGCGTGATCCTGGGCTGCGCGTGCATCGTCGACCGCTCTGGCGGCAAGGCCGATGTGGGCTGGCCCTTGGTGGCGCTGGCGACCCTGGACGTGCCGTCCTATGCGCCCGACGAGGTCCCGCCTGAGCTCGCGTCGTTGCCGGCGGAGGAACCGGGGTCCAAGAGGCTGCGGGCATGAGAGCTCCCATCCATCTCAGGGGTGTCATCCCGGTTTTCGCGAAACGCGAAAGACCGGGACCCATAATCACGGCGTCCGACAGCAATTTCGCAGCGTCGCCGCTTCCGACTTACAGCCACAATCCGGCGTCTATAGGCCCCGGTCTTCGGCTCCGCCGAAACCGGGATGACACTCAGGGGATGAGCGGAGGGGCAACATGACCCGTCTGCGCCTGGGCGTGAACATCGACCACGTGGCCACCGTGCGCAACGCGCGTGGCGAGGGCTATCCCGATCCGGTGCGGGCCGCCGAGATGGCGCTGGCCGCCGGCGCCGACGGGATCACGGCCCACCTGCGTGAGGATCGCCGCCACATCTCCGACAGCGACATCGACCAGCTTGCCGCCACCTGTCGCCGTCGTGGCCTGCCGCTGAATTTCGAGTGCGCCGTCACCGCCGAGATGGAGGCCATCGCCCTGGCCCATCTGCCCCACGCCGCCTGTCTGGTGCCGGAGCGGCGCGAGGAGGTGACCACCGAGGGCGGTCTCGACATCATCAAGGGTCACAACACCATCGCCCCCGTGGTGAACCGGCTGGTGTCGGCCGGGATACGGGTGTCGTGTTTCATCGACGCCGATCTGGCCCAAGTGGCGGCCTCGAAGGCCGTGGGCGCTCAGGTGATCGAGCTTCACACCGGCGCCTTCTGTCAGGCGGTACGGGAGCGCCGGCCCGAGGCGGACGCCCTGCTGCAGAAACTCCAGGCGGCCGCCACTGAAGGCGCTCGCCTCGGCCTCGAGGTCCACGCGGGCCACGGCATCGACTATGAAACGGTCAAGCCCATCGCCGCGATCCCGCAGCTGATGGAGCTGAACATCGGTCACTTCCTGATCGGCGAGGCGATCTTCATCGGCCTGGGCCCCGCGATACACCGGATGCGGGCGCTGATGGACGAAGCGCGCGCCATCAAAGCGGCATGATCCTCGGTCTGGGCTCCGACCTCTCCGACATCCGCCGCATCCAGGCCAGCCTGGATCGCTTCGGTGACCGGTTCCGGAACCGCATCTTCACGGAACTGGAACGCACCCGCTCCGAACGCAAGGCCGACGCCGCCGCCAGCTATGCGAAACGCTTCGCCGCCAAGGAGGCCTGCGCCAAGGCCCTGGGCACCGGCATGCGACGCGGCGTTTTCTGGCGCGACATGGGCGTGATCAACATGCGCTCCGGCCAGCCCACCATGGCGCTGACGGGCGGCGCGCTGGCCCGGCTCCACGAGATGACGCCCCAGGGCATGAAGGCCGTGATCCACCTGACCCTCACCGACGATCACCCCTATGCCCAGGCGTTTGTGATCATCGAGGCGTTGCCCGCCTGACCGCCCTCAGACGATCCGGCTCTTGCGATCCCCCCAGTAGCGGTCCCGCAGCACCCGCTTGTACAGCTTGCCGGTCGGCAATCGCGGCAGCTCGGCCTCGAAATCCACCGACCGGGGGCACTTCAGGCCCGCCAGATGTTCCCGACAGAACGCGATCAACTCCGCCGCCACCTCGGGCCCCGGTTCGATGCCCGGCATCAACTGCACCACCGCCTTGACCTCTTCGCCCAGGTCCTCGTGCGGCACCCCGAACACAGCGGCGTCGGCCACTTTCGGGTGGGTGATCAGCAGGTTCTCGCACTCCTGCGGATAGATGTTCACCCCACCGGAGATGATCATGAAGGTCGCCCTGTCCGTCAGGTACAGGAACCCGTCGGCATCGACGTAGCCCACGTCCCCCACCGTCGCCATGGTCCCGTCGGCGGACCGGGTCTCGGTGGTCCGACCCGGGTCCTGGAAATACTCGAACGTGTTGGCCATCTTGAACCACAGGGTGCCGGGCTCGCCGGGCGGGCTGGGCTTCATCTCGTCGTCCAGCACATGCAGTTCGCCGGCCACCACGCGCCCCACCGTGCCCCGGTGCGCCAGCCACTCGGCGCTGTCACAGGCGCTGAAGCCCATGCCCTCGGTCGCGCCATAGTATTCGTGGATGATCGGCCCCCACCATTCGATCATCGCCTCCTTGACCTGCGGCGGGCAGGGGGCGGCGGCGTGGACAGCGGTCTCCAGCGACGACAGGTCGTAGCGGGTGCGCGCCTCGTCCGGCAGCTTCAGCATCCGCGAGAACATGGTCGGCACCAGCTGGCTGTGCGTCACGCGCCAGCGCTCGATCAGGGCCAGATACTGTTCCGGATCGAAGTGCTCCATGATCACCACCGTGCCGCCCCGCCGGATGGTCAGCCCTACGGCGGCCTGCGGCGCGGAGTGGTAGAGCGGTGCCGGCGACAGATAGATCATCCCCGCCCGATATCGCCACAGCCCGTCCAGGAACGAAAACAGCGCCGCGTTCTCCGCCGGCGGCAGCTCCGGCAGGGGCCGCAGGATGCCCTTGGGCTTGCCGGTGGTGCCGGACGAATAGAGCATGGCCGCGCCCGAGCTTTCATCGGCGATCGGCGTGGCCGGAAACCCACCGACGGCCTCGTCAAGATTGAGCACCCGATCGCCATCGCCGGGCCCGTCCACCACCAGACACCGCTCCACGCCCGGCGCCAGCGCCATGGCTTTCAGCGCCACCTCGCGCTTGGCCTGCGAGGTGATCAGCACACGGCTGAGGCTGTTGGTCAGGATGTAGGCCAGTTCCTCCGGCGTCAGGTACGAGTTGACGCAGGTGTAGTAGAGCCCTGACCGGTCACCCGCGCCGCACGCCTCCAGATAACGCGCGTTGTTCTCCATGATGATCGAATAGTGGTCGTTGCGGTTGAGCCCGACCGACCGGAACCAGTGCGCCAGCCGGTTGGTACGCGCCTCCAGCTCGCCATAGGTCACCGTCTCGCCGGTCGAGGCCATGATGAAGGCCGGATGGTCGGGGTCTGTCTTGGCCTTGGCGCCGGGGTACATCGTCGCATCCTGCTGAGTGTCGTCGAACCTGATGAGGCGCGGGCGATGATGTCAATGCGGGACCTGGCGGGTGTGGGTAGCACACGATATGTCCGGTTTTCGTAGCAGACGATCTGTCCGGTTTGGCCGGGGTGGATCTGATGCATGCGGAGATACGGATGGCACGGATTGGCGAGGCGATTGGACGCTACAAGCGCGGGGGGATGAGCTG
>JANNFM010000358.1:0-2729 GCA_031379795.1 Alphaproteobacteria bacterium | reverse complement strand
ATCACCGAGCGCGGCCAGCCGACCGTAAGGGAGCAGTTCGACGCCTGCCGCGACGCCAACGGCAGCTGGAACCTCAACGCGATCTGAGGCGACGACCTTGACCGGTGGCTCAAGGCGCCACATTGCGGCACGGCCAAGCCCTGGCCGGAGCGCCTGATGCCATCGCCACGTAACATCGCACTGCTCGGCGGTCTTGCGGGCTTGTTCGTTGCCATGTCGGCGTCGGCCCAGCCGTCAAACCTGGCCGGATTTGACGCTGACAAGGACGGCAGGACCTCACGCGCCGAGTATCGGACGGGGTTGGTGACCGAAACCATGAAGTACGACAAGAACCGCGATGGCCGGGTCACTGTATCTGAGTTGCCGGGTTTCGCGCGGCTCCCGGGCGTCAAGGGCGTGGTCGAGAAGATCTTCAAGGCCAACGACCGCTCGGGCGACGGCGCGCTGTCAGCCGACGAGCTTGACGCTCGCGCCGAAGTCCGCTTCGGCGAGCTCGACACCAATCGGGACGGGTTCCTGAACCCCGCCGAAATCAAGGCCGGACGCCGGAGCCGCTGAGGTCCGCGAGCGCGACATCACTGCGGAGGCCAGGGGAACCAAGACGGGAGCGACAGGGTTGTAGCCGGAGCACGTCGAGCCTCGACGCCGCGCCAGCCCCGGGGTGCCGATGCACGTCCTGCCAGAACTGCCCTATTCCGCGCACGCCCTGGATCCGTTCGTATCCTCCGAAACCTTGCATGTGCATCACGACAAGCATCACAGGGCCTATGTCGACAAGACCAATGCCCTCGCGGCGGCTGCGGGCCTGACTGATCTGAGACTGGAAGACCTTGTCCGCGCCGCACGGGCTCGTCGTGACCCCGCCCTGTTCAACAACGCCGCCCAGACCTGGAACCATGGCTTCTTCTGGCAATGCATGCGTCCGCCCGGCGGCGAGGGCCCGACGAACGGACTCTTGCGCGCCATCATTGAAGCTTTCGACAGTCCCGAGGGTTTGAAAGCCGCTTTCGTCAAGGAGGGCGTAGGCCACTTTGGCTCTGGATGGGTCTGGATTGTCGCGGGACCCGACGGACTAAAGGTCGTCTCAACGCATGACGCGGACGACATGCTGATCCAGCGCGACATGACGCCTCTGCTTGTCTGCGACCTTTGGGAACACGCCTACTATCTGGACTACAAGAACGATCGGAAAGGCTATCTCGAACGCTGGTTCGACAATGTCGCCAACTGGGCCTTCGCCGACGCCCAGATGGCGCTGGTGGACAGCGAAGGTCCCGGCTTTCGCTACCCCGCGCCACGAGCCGTGACGGGGTGACGCATTCCTGGCAACCCGCAGGAGAGCCGAACTAGACGAATTTCGGCTTGCGCTTCTCGCGGTGCGAAGCCAGCCCCTCCGCGGCCTCAGGCCCGGTGAAGGCCAGGAACTCCAGCGCCAGCGAGGCATCAAAGGCAGGGCCCGCCGACCGGAGCCAGTGGTTCAAGGAATGCTTGGTCCAGCTGATCGCCCGCGGCGCGCCGTTGGCTAGCTTGGTCGCCACGGCCAGCGCCCGGGCGTCCAGTTCGTCATCCGCAACACAGAGCGAGATCAGCCCGATCCGCTCGGCCTCCTGCCCGCTCAGCGGGTCGCAGGTCAGCAGGTAGTATTTCGCCTTGGCCATCCCGCAGAGCAGCGGCCAGATGATCGCCGCATGGTCGCCGGCCGCGACACCCAGCCGGGTGTGGCCATCGATAATCCGGGTGTCGGGAGCGGCGATCGACACGTCCGCCAGCAGGCCGCACACCAGACCGGCTCCCACTGCTACGCCGCGCATGGCGCTGACCACCGGGGTATGGCAATCAATGATGTTCATGACGATGTCGCGGGCCTCGCGCATGGACCGAACCCGCACCTCGAAGTCATCCACGATGCCCTGGATCATGTCGAAGTCGCCGCCGGCCGAGAAGGTGTTCCCCTCCCCGGTCAGGATCGCGCAGCGGGTGTCAGGGTCGGCATCCACATCGCGCCAGACCTCGGCCAGTTCCCGGTGCATGACGGCGTCGGTGGCGTTGAGTTTGCCGGGATTGCTCATGATGATGCGCAGGACGCCCGGCGACGGCCGTTCGAACTTCAGCCGCGTGTAACGGGCATAGGGATCGCTCATGCGAGGCCTCTCAATAGATGGTGTAGCCGCCGTCGATGACGAACGCGTCGCCGGTGTGGAACTTCGAGGCGTCGGACGCCAGATAGACCGCCAGGCCCGAGAAGTCCTCCGGCTCGCCCCAGCGGCGCATCGGCACGCGGCCTATGACCTGATCGTTGAACTTGTCCCACTTCTGGGCCGCCGCCGTCATGTCCGAACGGATCCAGCCCGGCAGGACCGAATTGGCCCGAATGCCATGGCGTGCATACTCCACCGCCAGACCGCGCACCAACGAGAGCACGGCGCCCTTGGTGGCGGCATAGGCCTGGTTTCGAGGCGCGCCGTGGATCGCCGACGTCGATGAGGTCACAAGCAGCGAACCGCCGGGATCGCCCGCCCGCGAGCGCTCGACCATGTGTTTGGCCGCCTCGCGGAAGGTCCAGAACACAGCATCCAGGTTGACGGTGGTGACGCGCCGCCACTTCTCGGTGGTCATTTCGTCGAAAGGCGCCCCGCCGCCCAGGCCCGCGTTGGCGGCGCAGAAATCGATGCGCCCGAACTTGGCCAGCACCTCGGCGACGGCGGCAACCACGGCGGCCTCGTCAGCGA
>JANNFM010000355.1:0-17702 GCA_031379795.1 Alphaproteobacteria bacterium | reverse complement strand
CAGACGTCTGGCCCTCAACGTCTTGAGAGCCGAGCCATCCAATATCCCCCTGCGCCACAAAGGACTCCTGGCCAGATGGAATGATCAGAAACTCATCTCGCTGATCACTCATATGCGATAGCCCTACCCCAGAGGGGGAAGTCTCCAGACGCCGCTTCAGCCCTTGAATTTGGCCAGCAGGGCTTTCAGCTCGCGCTCATCGACCAGACTGGCGGCGTCGGCAGGGGTGGTCCAGAGCTTGTCGCGTTGGCCCAGTTCGGGCCAGGCCGGGCGCTCCTCGCGCACCTCAAGGCCATAGACCATCACGCGGACATGCTGCAGGCGGCCCGACCGCAGGCGCTTGTCGTAGTGGTAGACGCCCAGCGACTTGCGCGATGTTGTCCCCAACACGCCGGCTTCTTCAAAGGCTTCCTGGGCGGCTGAGGAACCAGGCTTCAGGGACTTGATCGGCCAGCCTTTGGGAATCACCCAGCGCCGGGTCTCCCGCGAGGTGATCAGCAGCACCTCGACGCCACCCTCAGCACACTTTCGCCAGGGCAAGGCCGCGTACTGGGTGCGCGGTTCCCGGTCGGGTTCGGTGCGGATCCTGTCGACCGTCCTGGTCATCGGTGGCAAACGCCTCGCGCGTCAAACCGGGTCAGGAGTTGCACCCGGACGGGGCGTTTACACACCGACCGGCCCGGCGCCAATCTGTCCGTCACAAATCTGTCATGATAGTCGTTTCAGGCTGTGTCGGCCCTGGGGCGGCGGACCCGGGCCAGACGTCGTAGTCGACGCCAGAAGCGGGTCTTTTCAGCCTCAGGGTAGGGCTGCAGGTTCTTCACAAAATCCTCAGCGCAGGCGCGCCAGGAAAACGTCTCGGCAAACGCCCGAACGCGGGTGCGGTCCAGATCCAGCGCCTGGATACAGGCCTCGCGAAGACCCTCGGTGGCCGTCAGGGCCAGCACGCCAGCGGCGGAGCCAGGGATCAGGTCGATAGGACCCGGCGCAGGGTAGGCCGCAACCGGGGTTCCGGCCGCCATCGCTTCCAGAATGACCAGACCGAAAGTGTCCGTCAGCGACGGAAACACAAAGACATCGGCGCAGGCATAGTGCGCGGCCAGTTCTGCGCCGGACTTGGGGCCCCTGAACACCACATCCGGGTATCTGGCCTTGAGTTCATCCAGCTGCGGGCCGGGGCCGACAACCACCTTGGTGCCCGGCAGGTCCAGAGCCACAAACGCCTCGATGTTCTTCTCGACCGCAACCCGGCCGACGTTGAGAAAAATGGGGCGGGCCAGGCCCTCGAAGATGTCAGGCTCACCCTCGCGGCGGGGATGAAACTGTTCGGTGTCAACGCCGCGCGACCACGCCGAGATGTTGCGGAAGCCGTGGCGCGACAGCTCCTCGCGCATGGTGGGCGTGGCCACCATCAGTCTGCCCGACGGCTTGTGGAACCACTTCATGTAGGCGTAGCCAGCGGCCAGCGGCAGCGGCAGTCGGGCCGACACATATTCCGGAAAGCGGGTGTGATAGCTGGTCGTAAACGGCAGTTTCCACTCGACACAAATCCGGCGAGCGGCCAGGCCGATTGGGCCCTCGGTCGCGATGTGCACGGCTTCGGGTTCAAACGCCTTGAATCGCTCCTGGACGGGCTCATAGACCCCGATCGCCACCTTGATCTCGGCATAGGTCGGCAGGGGAAAGGTCTTGAACTGGCCGGGATGGATCACTTCCACCGTATGACCCATAGCCTCCAACTCGCTGACCACGCGGGTCAAGGTCCGGACGACGCCATTGACCTGGGGTTCCCAGGCGTCCGAGGCCAGCATGATCCGCATCGGCCGCAGCGCATCGCGTGGTGCCGTGATGGCGTCCCGCAGGCGGCGTTCCGACCGCATGGGCCGGCCGGGCTCGGCCTTCGCCAACGCCTCGGTCTGCATCCAGGCCCAGAAGGCGCCCAGCAGGGCCTCCTTGGTGGGAAAGTGGCGATAGACGGTGCGCTCGCCGATCCCGGCGTCCTCGGCAATCTCGGCGAAGCTAAGGTCCTCGAGGGATCGGGTCTCGAGCTGATGACCGACCGCGCGAAGAATTTGTTCGCGGGTTTCTTCGCGCTGGCGTTCGCGGAGATTGGGCGAGGGCATTTTCACGACAGTCGCACTGTCATGAACCAGGTGGCGCTGTCAATGAATGCCTGTTTTCCGTGAGGACCAGGCAGAAATGTGGATGACGGCGCCCATTTGACCAACATTGCCCGGATCATCCTCAGAAGTTCAGGTTGCTGGCTGGCGCCGCCAGCGGCCCGACACTAGATATCTGCCCAGAACGGGCCCCACCGGGTCGTGGCCCCCGTAGGTTTATGGACGCTCATCTCTATCCTGCCAAATCGACGCCGAAGTCGCTTCGAACACGCGCGCGCATCCTTGATGCGGCCATGAGTCTGTTCGCCGAAATCGGATATCACGCGGCGACAAACGCCGTCATCGCCGAAGCCGCCAACCTGACTCGCGGTGCAATGCTCTATCATTTCGCCACCCGTGAGGAGCTGGTCGAGGCCGCCATCGGCTATATTGAACTCCACCGCGCCCGCCTGTTCGAACGGGCGGCGGCGGAACCGGCTGAGGCCGGCGTCGATGCCTCGGAGCACGCCATCGACGTCTACTGGTCGATGCTTCAGCAACCGTCTTTCCTGGCGTTTGCCGAGATCGAGGCGGCGGCGCGCACCGATCCCGTGCTGAGTGAACTGCTGCGCAGCGCGCGCAGTGAGTTCGACCACGCCCAACTGGGTGGCGACCGGTTCGGCGCGATGGTCCAGGCCGGGGCCGACCCGCGCTTCCAGACCAGCCGCGACCTTGGGCGGTTCCTGCTGGAAGGGATGGCCAAAGGGTCGATGACCTACGACGAGGTCGCGCGTCGCGAGCGCCTGCTGACGGTGGTCAAACGGGCGGTCCGGATGCTGAACCGCAAAGGCGACCTGCACGATCTGTGGATGGATTGACACTGTCGTTTGCTACGAGGGAAGACGCTGAAAGAGGACTCAAAACCCTCTCGTTCGTCTTTATCCAGCTTGTCCGGGTAACCCATGATCTCCGCGATTCAGGACAGAGAGCGACACCGCCCTCGCGACCCGTTCGCCACTGAGTTCATGGGTGGCCCGGACGAGCGGGCCATGACGATCATATTTATGGTCAACAACCTGCCTGGACGTTTAGCCCGCCAGAACGTCTGCCGCTGACGCCTCGTTTTCCAGCGGCTCGCCCTTCAGATATCGACTCAGGTTCTCCAGGAACAACACGTCGTTGCGGCCCGCATTGCCAAGGCTCATGCCGGACGAATGCGGAGTCAGGGTCACGCGGGGATGGCTCCAGAACCGGCTCTCGGCAGGAAGCGGCTCGGTGTCGAAGACATCCAGCACGGCGTGCGAGGGCACGCCCCGGTCCAGGGCAGCCAGAAGCGCCGCCTCGTCCACCAAAGGGCCGCGTCCGACATTCACGAAGATCGAGCCAGGCTTCATGCGGCTGAACACGTCGGCGCCTGCGATATGGCGCGTGTCGGGCGTCAGCGGCGTACACAACACCAGAACGTCGGTGTCCGGCAACAGATCCTGAAGGTCGGCCCGTGACGCCATCTGATCGGCAGCCGGATCGGGCGTCGTGCTGCGACGAATGGCCGTGATGTGGGCGCCGAACGCCCGGGCCCGGACCGCGACGCCACGTCCGATGGCGCCGAAGCCAACGATGGTCCAGCGCGAGCCCTCGATCTCGCGGAACACGTTGCGGGTCCATTGACTGGCGACCTGTGCGGCGCGGCGTTCTGGACCCCCCTGGAAGGCGTCGAGCACGCCCCACAACACATAGTCAGCCATCCCCACCGCCTGGCCGTGGCTGGTGGTCAGGCGGGCGCCCTTCTGGATGAACTGGCCGAAGACCGGGTTGTCGAACCCCGCTGCACCGCTCTGGACCCACTTGAGGTCTGGCGACTTCAGGGCCGCCGTCATGAACGTCCGCGCGCCAGGACTGAAGAAAGCGTCGGCATTGGCCCAGACCACATTGGGGGCGGCCTGTTCAGCGCTGACGGTCGCACCCGCCAGGGTGATCTGACCACTGTCGCTGACCAGCAGCGCGTCGATGGAATCGCCGTGGGCAGAGATGGCCGCCTGGGTGCGGGCGTAGGCGTTCTCGTGAATCAGCAGTCGCATGGGTCCCTCTCCAGCCTGTCTAGCCGAGGAGGGACCGATGGCGCTACCGTCCGCCGCCGGACTTTGTCGCCGTCGCGGCCGGGGCCGTCGCCGGAACTTGCTGGGCCTGGTCGCGACGACGGTTGCCCATCATGGCCTGCATGGCCGCGAACTCGACCTTGTCGATGGCCCCGTCCTTGTTCTTGTCGACCATGACGAAGTACTTGGCGATCTGGGCGCCCATTTCGCCCTTCAGCTCCGCCTTCTGGATCATGCCGTCGATGTTGTCATCGAACATGCCCACCATGCGGGTCTTGTCGATCTGATCGTCATAGTCGGTCAGCTTGGCCGAGGTCTCTTCCGTCCAGCGATAGCGCAGGGCCGTGTAGAACATTTCCTCCCAGGACTGATCGCCCCAGACAATGGTCTTGGACGCATCCGGGTTGGCCGGGTTCTGCTTGGAGTTGTCGTACCAGTAGTTGGCGATCAGCCTGGACCCCGCCGGAATCTTAAGCGGTTCGGCAAAGGTATATTCACGCTGCCAATTGAAGTCATAGCGCGGCATGGCCAGCAGCATTTTGCGGGCACCGTCCGGGTACTCGACCCACAGGTCCGACGCGTAGCCGCGATAGTGAGCGTGCGGGAATGCCGAGTAGAGCAGCATGTCCTTGGGCACGTCGATATAGGCCGTTTCCTTGTGCCGCGCTTCGCCAGCGGGAAGCATGATCGTGGGGTCCACGATCACCGAGCTGCGCATCACCAGGTTGGGCTTTTCGCCGTCCTTGTAGAAATAGAGACCCAGCTGGGATTTGTCGGTCACTTCCTTGCCGAACGGCGTGTAGTGAACCTGTGCGCCAACCGCGCCGCCGGCGGGCAGATAGGTCCCCACATTGGTTGGCCACAGCGTGCTTTCCGAACCCACCGCATAGCCGCCCAGCGAGGCGCCCCAGCGGCTCTCATTGCCCTTGCCGTCAGCCGGCACCTCTTTCAGGTAGCCGGTCAGATAGTGGTGCACGGCCTGACGCTGGCTGACCACGAAGGTCGAGGCCTTGACCCATTTTCCCTCGGTCAGAGGATTGACCATGATCGGGCGCTGATAGTCGACCACACCTGAGGCCGGGATCGTGTACTGCGGGATGTCGAGGATCAGGTCGGGCTTGCCCAGCGGCCACTTGGCGGCCACGCGGCGCTTCGCGCCCAGCGGATCGACGCCCTCACCTCGCGGCGAACCCTGCTCGACCCAGTGGACGACGGTCTTGATTTCAGCCGGCGTCAGACTCTTGTCGTCGGCGAACTTGCTGACGTGGGGATCCACGTTCCACGGCGGCATCCGGTCGGTGCGCAGCACCTCGCGGATCATCGGCGAGAAGCCCTTGACCATCTCGTAGTTGGTCATGGCGAACGGACCGATACCGCCGTCGACGTGACAGGATACGCACTTTTTTTCCAGAATTGGGGCCACATCTTTTACATACGAGATCCGTGTCGCGGCGACCTTGGCGCGTTCCGGGAAATCGATCAGGCAGCCTGGGCTGTTGCGGGTGGCCGCCATAGCGGGGCGGCCGGCCAGAACGGCTTCAATCGCATTGGAGGCCCAGGGATGGTCGGCGTTGGCCTTCTGGGTGCCATAGTCCATCCGGTCGTCCATCGGGCCGCGATAGGCGATCTTCCAGGTCTTGGGGTCGATCACGAAGAACTCGGCCGTGCGGGTCACGCCCAATTGCTCACCCACCAGCTGGTTGGGGTCCATGAGGATCGGGATATCGATACCGAAATCGGCCTTCTCCGCCGCGATGGCGTCGCGGCCATCCTGGAGATTGGAGTTCAGCATCAGGAACTGCACGCCCTCACCGCCGAACCTGGCCTTCAGGGCTTTCAGGTGCGGGGTCAGGTTGCGGGCGATCGGGCAGCCGTTGCCGGTGGTGACGATCACAATCGCTTTGGCGTCCGTCATCCGATAGAGTTCGTGGCCCATGTAGTCGGTGTCCGACAGCATGAAGTTGTCGATGGTGGTCGGCGCGGCACGCGCGGCGACCAGTTCGGTGGCGGCGGCCGGGGCAGCTGCGGACAGCGCGTTGGGCGCTGAGCCGGTGCCAGTGCAGCCAAACAACAGGGCCGTCGCGGCCGTGGTCGCCAAGGCGGAGATAAGCGCCTTTGTCATGTTGTGAACCCTCCCGGATGCAGCCATCAGGTACGAGCCAGCGGGCCCGTGATCCCAAAATCCTGCGTTATGCGAGTTAATATCTCAGCACGCCGCCGTTTCATCATTATTTCTAGTCAATGTTTGATGGCCGCGGTGCTGGAGATCCAGGCGTCGACACGGGCCTCCAGCAGATTGAGGGGCAAGGGCCCGGCCAGCAGGACGGTGTCATGAAACTGGCGAATGTCGAATCCTGCCCCCAGCCGATCCTGCGACCGCGCGCGGAGTTCGAGGATCTTGAGCTGCCCGACCTTGTAGGCCAACGCCTGACCCGGCCACGAGACATAGCGGGCCAGTTCCACATCGATGTTGAGGGGCGCCAGGGCGGAGTTGTCGGTGAAACAGGTCTTGGCCTGGGCCGCGGTCCAGCCCTTCCAGTGAATGCCGGTGTCGGCGACCAGACGGCAGGCGCGCCACATCTCCATCGACAAGCCACCGAACCGCTCCCAGGCATCGCGATAGATGCCCATCTCGCCTGCCAGTCGCTCGGCGTATAGCCCCCAGCCCTCGACGAAGGCGGTCACGCCAGCGTTGCGTCGGAACGCCGGAACGCCTTCGAGTTCCTGCCCCAGGGCGATCTGAAGGTGGTGGCCGGGCACCGACTCGTGGGCCGCCAGCGCAGGCAGTTCATAGAGAGGTCGCTGGTCGAGATGCGACGTGTTGACCATGAAGCCGCCAGCCACGCCCTGTTTGGGCGATCCCTGGAAGTACCGGGCGCTGGTGTAGCCGTCCTCAATTTCGGCGGGCACGGGCCGGACACCGAAGGTCAGGCGTGGCAGGGTCCCGAAATAGCGCGGCAGGTGATCGTCGATCCGCTTGTCGATCCCGGACGCCTTTTCGAGAAGCTGCTGGCGCGAGGTCGCGTAGAAGCGGGGATCCGTGCGCAGCATGGCGATGAAGGCCGCGAAGTCGCCCTTGAACCCCGTTTCGACCATCACATCCTGCATCTGGGCGCGAATACGGGCCACCTCGGACAGGCCCAGATCGTGGATCTGGTCCGGCGTGAGGGCCGTGGTCGTGTGGTCTGCCACAAGCCAGCGATAATAGGCCTCCCCGCCCGGCAGACTCCTGGCGCCCAGGGTCTTGCGGCTGGCGGGCAGGTACTCTTTCTCGACAAAGGTCGCGAAATCGCGTTGGGCCGGACGGATCTTGTCCCGCACCACAGAGATCGCCACCGCCTTCAGTTCGGCCAGTCGGTCCGCCGACAGGCTTGCGCCGGCGAAGGGGTTCAGCAGCGGGTCCGTTTCGATGGGCGCGGACGCCGCGGCTCTCGCGCGGACGAGGACGCTCTGGGTGGTGGTCAGCGGCTGGGTGAAGCGCGTCTTCACGCCGCGCCGGGCGTTTTCAATGTTGCGGGCATAGAACAGCGGCAGGGCGTGCAGCCGCAGGATCCAGGCTTCAGCGTCCTCGACCGTATCGAGCCGGGTTGTCGAGGCGACGTAGCCCATGTCCTGATCGAAGCCGCTGTCGCTGTTGAACGGCATTCGAGCCTCGTCAAAGGCGAGGCTCTGCAGGCGCCGGTCCAGAGTCCAGGCCAGGAAGTCGCGGTTCAGGCGGGCGTCACGCGACAACCCCGCGGGATCGATCCCGGCCAGCTGCGCCTTGAATTCCTCAAAGCGGCTTCTGCGCAGCACATCGGCGCCCGCCGAGACGTCCGCCAGCCGGCTCAGGGCCTTGCGGTCCCCCTCGCGTCCTGCGGCTACAGGGTCCTGCGACAGCGCATAGGCGTCGTAGTCCGCGACAATGGCGTTCAGCGTCGCGTCATCGGCGAGCGCTGGTGAGGCTACGAACAGGATCGCGAGTGTGATTAACAGACGGCGCATTGGGGTTCCCCGAAACCTCGCCGCAAGCTGACGCAGCACGCGACGGACAGCAAGACTTGGCAGCCATCCCGCGCCCGGCCATTGTCGGGACTTGTCCGAGGGACTTCCATGAGTTTCGTGACCCGCCGCAAACCTGTCGAAGCTGAAGCAAGGGCCGAAGGTTCGCACCACCTGAGACAGACGCTGGGCTGGCCGCAGCTGATGGCGATGGGCGTCGGCGCGATCATTGGCACCGGCATCTATACCCTGATCGGGGTCGGGGCCGGTCAGGCAGGGCCGGCGGTGATCCTGTCGTTTGCGATCGCCGGCGCGGTCTGTGCGTTTGCTGCGCTCTGCTACGCCGAGATGGCCACCCTGATGCCCCAGGCGGGCTCGGCCTACACCTATTCCTATGCCGGCATGGGCGAGCTGGTGGGCTGGATCATCGGCTGGAGCCTGATCCTGGAATACACAGTGGTGTGCTCGGCGGTGGCGGTCGGCTGGTCGGGATACGCCAACGGCTTTCTCGCCAGCCACGGCTGGGGTCTGCCGGCGACGCTGGCCGCCGGGCCCTGGGGCGCGACGCCCGGCGTTGTCGACCTGCTCGCCGTTGCGATCACGCTGGCGGTTACCGGTCTGTTGTTGATCGGCACACGAGAGAGCGCCACGATCAATTTCTGGCTGGTGATCTTCAAGGTGGTGGCGCTCGCGGCGTTTGTGGCGCTGACCCTGCCCGGTTTCGATGCCGGAAACTTCCAGCCCTTCATGCCTTTCGGATTCAGCGCTCACGAGATCGACGCCCAGGGAACCAAGACCGGCGTGATGGCCGCCGCAGCCGTGATCTTCTTCGCTTTCTATGGTTTTGACGCCATCTCGACGGCCGCCGAAGAGGCCCGTAATCCGGGCCGGGACCTGACCATCGCCATTGTCGGGTCGATGTTGGCCTGCGCGGCGATCTACATGCTGGTGGCGGCCGCCGCTCTGGGGGCCATGCCGTTCGATGTGTTCGCCAAAAGCCCCGAGCCGCTGGCGTTCATCCTGCGGGAAGAAGGCTATCCTTTGGTGGCGGTGCTGATCGCCGCCGCCGCCGTGATTGCTCTGCCCACCGTCATCATGGCTTTCATGTTCGGTCAGAGCCGGGTGTTCTTCGCCATGTCGCGCGATGGCCTGCTGCCGCGCGGCCTGTCGGCGGTGAACGCGCGCGGCGTGCCGGCGGCCGTCACGATCCTGACCGGGGTCTGCGCCGCCGCTATGGCCGGGTTCCTGCCGCTGAAGTTCATCGCCGAGGTCGCCAACGCCGGAACCCTGGCCGCCTTCATCGGCACCGCCATCGCCATGATGATCCTGCGCCGAGAGCGTCCCGAGCTGGACCGGCCCTTCCGGACACCGCTGTGGTGGGCGGTCGGACCGTTGGCCGTGTTTGGCTGTGTCTATCTGTTCTCGAGCCTGGCCGGGATCACCCAGGTGATGTTCGTCGTCTGGAATGTGATCGGCCTTGCGGTCTATCTGGCCTATGGCCGACGGATGAGCCGGCTGGCAGGAGCCCAGGTCAAGTCGAGGTCTTCAGCTCGGCGATAATATCGACAAGAGCTTCGTTCCAGAGACGCGGGGTCACGCCATAGACCTGCTCAAGACGCGCCAGGTCCATGGTCGCGCGCAATGGACGGCGCGCCGGGGTGACATAGTCGGCGGTCTTCTGCCCCGCGACCTCCGGTGCCTTGTCGCCAAGGGCCTGGGCGAAAATCTCCTGAGCGAAGCCCTGCCATGTGACCTCTCCGGAGTTGGCGAAGTGCACGACGCCAAACTCTGGATCGCCAGCCTTCGCCGCGACCAGCCGGGGGGCCCGAGTGAGGATGAATCCGGCCAGGTCTGCCGCTGATGTCGGGCGACCGGATTGATCATCCACCACCTTCAGCGGGTTTCCGGCAGCGGCGACCCGCAGCATGGTCTTGATGAAGTTCTTGCCGTGGGCCGAAACCACCCAGGAGGTGCGGATATTGAGCGCCCGATCGCAGGCAGCGCGCACGGCCAGCTCACCCTCCAGTTTGGTGGCGCCGTAGGTGTTGAGCGGGTTCGTCACGGCGTCCTCCGCATAGGGCGCGCCGCCGTCGCCATCGAACACATAGTCCGTCGAGATGTTGACCAGCGCCGCACCGGTCCGGGAACAGGCCGCGGCAATGGCTCCCGGCGACAGGGCGTTGACCGCCCGCGCGAGATCACGCTCTGTCTCGGCCAGATCGACGGCAGTATAGGCCGCAGCGATCACCACGAGGTCGGGTTTGAGGGTCTCAACCCTGCGTCTCGCGGCGTCCGGGTCCGCCAGATCGCAGTCGGCGCGCGACAGGGCGGTGAGGACCACGTCGTAACCCGGCGCCTGGCGCAGAAGTTCCGTCGCCAGCTGGCCGGTGGTGCCGAATTGCAGGATATTGAGGCTCATTCGGCCCTCATAGCGTGAAACGAAATCCTCTCAAGACCCGTCACGGTTCGATTGGGGGGGCGCGCGGGTCCTAGAATCGGTATGTGAACGTCTGTTGTCGGGCTCTGAAGCCCGGTGCGCGTTTTGAGGGGACGACGTGGAAGCTCGAACGGAGGGGACGCGGCAGCCGGGAGGGCCGCCCGGAATGGGCCGCCGCCGGGGTCCTGACCTGACGACGGGTCCAATCGGCAAGACGCTGATCCTCTTTGCCCTGCCGGTGATGGGCACCAACATCCTCCAGTCGATGAATGGCTCGGCCAACGCGATCTGGGTCAGCCATGTGCTGGGCGAGTCAGCGCTGACCGCCATTTCCAACTCCAACCAGATCTTCTTTCTGATGATGGGGGCGATGTTCGGCATGAGCATGGCGGCCAACATCATGATTGGCCAGGCGGTCGGCGCTGATGACCGCTCGCTTGCGACCCGCGTCGTGGGAACCGCCACCCTGTTCTTCATCGCGATATCCGTCGTGGTGGGCGTCGCGGGCTTTACGCTGACGCCGCACATCCTGGCCGGCATGGGTACGCCGCACGGCGCGCGCGAGCTCGCGACGGCCTATCTGCGCATTATTTTCGCCGCGATCCCCATCGTCTATTTCTTCACGTTCCTGATGATGGGCCAGCGGGGTGCCGGAGACTCACGGACGCCGTTCTATTTCTCGCTGATCGCCGTGGTCTTCGAGATGACCCTGAACCCGATGCTGCTCATCGGCGTCGGGCCGTTTCCCAAGCTGGGCATTGTCGGCTCGGCCATCGCCACGCTTGTGGCCCAGGGCACAACCCTGGCCGTGATGATCATCTATCTTTATCGCAAGAAGAGCATTCTGGTCCTGACCCGCGCGGAATGGCGCGCCTTCCGGCCGGACTTCGAGGTCGCCAAGGGTCTGCTTTTCAAGGGCCTGCCGATGGCTTTCCAGATGATGGTGATCAGCCTGGCGGCCGTGACCATGATGAGCTTTGTAAACTCCTACGGCGTGACGACCGCCGCGGCCTATGCCGCCGCCGTCCAGGTCTGGACCTATGTGCAGATGCCGGCCATGGCGCTTGGCGCGGCGGTCTCGTCCATGGCGGCCCAGAACGTCGGCGCCGGGAACATGGATCGTGTGGGCAAGATCGCCGGAGTCGGCGTTCTCTATGCCGGGATCTTTTCGGCGGTTCCAATCGTCCTGATCTATCTGCTGGACCCGATTATCCTGCGCGCTTTCCTGCCGGCCGGCAGCCCGTCCTTGCCTGTCGCCATCCACATAAACGCCATTGTGCTCTGGGGATTCATTCCCTTCGGGATGGCCTTCATCTTCACCGGCATTGTCCGGGCGACGGGCGCCGTCTGGCCGCCGTTGATCGCGATGGTGATCGCGCTGTGGGGCGTTCGGGTGCCGTTGGCCAATTTCCTGGAGCCCATGCTGGGCGCGGACGCGATCTGGATCAGCTTTCCGGCCGGCAGCCTCATGACCCTGGTGCTGGCGGCTTCCTACTATCGCTGGGGCGGCTGGCGGACGTCGCGGATGCTGAACACCCAACCGCATCTCGACGCCGCCGACACCGGCATGGCGCCGCCCTCCGGCGTCGAGACGACTGACGTTGGGGCCGAAGCGGCTAGCCGTAGGTCTCCATCAGAGCCGCGTACGCCAGGGTCCTGAGCTCGCGCCGGATCGGCCAGGTCGACGACGGCAACAGCTGGGTCATGAAGACGGCCGTCACCTGTTCCAGCGGGTCGCACCAGAAGGCGGTCGAGGCCGCGCCGCCCCAGTAGAACTCCCCCTGGCTGCAGGGAATCAGGGTCTGGGGCGGATCGAACACCACCGCGACGCCCAGGCCAAACCCCACGCCGGCATTGGTGCTTTCGGAGAACAGCGACCGGGACAGCTCGGTCAGGTCCCGTCCACCGGGAAGGTGGTTGGAGGCCATCAGGTCGACGGTCCTGGGCGCCAGGATCCGTGCACCGTCCAACTCGCCGCGATTGGTCAGCATGGTGGCGAAGCGAAGGTAATCGGCGGCTGTGCCCACCAGCCCGCCACCACCGGAGAGCAGCGCGGGCGCGGCCAGATACGGGCTCTTGGTGGGATCATCCTGCAGCTTCATCTTGCCGCCGGGAGCCGCCTCGTAACACGCGGCGAAGCGGGCGCGCTGGTCCTCCCGAACATGGAACCCGGTGTCGACCATCTTCAGCGGATCAAAGATGCGTTCCTGCAGCGCCTGATCCAGCGGTTTGCCCGAGACCTTCTGGACCAGATAGCCGACCACATCCGTCGAGACCGAATAGTTCCAGGCCTCGCCCGGCGAAAACTCCAGCGGCAACTTGGCCAGCATCTGGATCATCGCCTCCAGATCATGCTCGCCGTGCATGGCCTCAAGCTTGAGCTTGCGATAGGCGGCGTCGACGTTGGTGCGGTTCTGGAAGCCGTAGGTCAGACCCGAAGTGTGACGCATCAGGTCCACCACCTGCATGGGTCGGGCGGTCGGCGTGGTCAGCCAGGGCCCGACGCCGGCGGAGAAGACGCCCAGGTTCGCCCATTCCGGAATGTGCTTCGCCACCGGATCGTCCAGCGCGATCAGACCTTCCTCAACCAGGGTCAACAGCGCCACGCAGGCCACCGGCTTGGTCATGGAATAGAGGCGGTAGACGGTGTCCTCGGCCAGCTTGACGCCGCGCTCGGGGTCCTGATGGCCCAGCACCGATTGGTGAACCACCTCGCCATCGCGGGCGAGCAGGAACTGGGCGCAAGGCATGCGGCCCGAGGCCACATATTTCTCCTGCAGGAAACGATCGATCCTCTGCAGGCGATCCTTGGAAAACCCGTGCTGCTTGGCCTTGCCCATCTTCATCCCCGCCGTGAACGCTCAGAGCCCCATTTGCCCTTGCCTTACGCCCGGTCGCAAGCGCGAGCGTGCGGTCAGGAGGACCCGCCCATGTCAACTGTAAGCTCCGAACGCGACGGACGCATTGCGATCATCACCCTCGAGCGTCCCGAGCGGCGCAATGCGGTGGATGGCGCGACGGCCGCCGCGCTCTACGACGCCTTCAAGGCCTTCGATGCTGATGACGGCCTGGACGTGGCGGTGTTGACCGGGCGCGGCGGATACTTTTGCGCCGGTGCCGACCTGAAGGCGATCAGCACAGGATCGGGCAATCCGGTGAAATCCGACGGCGACTTCGGCCCGATGGGCTGCACAAGACTTCGGCTTGGCAAGCCCGTGATCGCAGCCATTGAGGGCCCGGCGGTGGCAGGGGGTCTGGAGGTGGCCTGCTGGGCCGACCTTCGCGTGGCCGCCGAGACCGCGACGTTCGGCGTGTTCTGCCGCCGCTTTGGCGTGCCGCTGATCGATCTGGGCACGGTTCGCTTGCCGCGGCTGATCGGCGCGTCGCGGGCGATGGACCTGATTCTCACCGGGCGCGCGGTGTCGGCCCAGGAGGCCTTCGACATCGGCCTGGCCAACCGGCTGGCACCCGACGGCGGCGCGCTGGCCGCCGCGCTGGACCTCGCCCGCCAGATCAGCGCCTTCCCGCAACTGTGCATGCGCAACGACCGGCTTTCGGCGTTGGCGCAATGGTCGCTGGACTGGGACGAAGCCCAGGCCTTCGAGGTCAAGGTCGGGATGGAGACGCTCCGCACCGGGTCCGCCGTCGAGGGCGCCACCCGGTTCGCAGCCGGCGAGGGACGCTCGGGCCAGTTCTGAGGGCGTCCGTTTGATCTCTCTGCATCACCGGTCTAGCGTACCCGGAATACGAAGAACGACGAGCCCGGGAGGCGATCTGTCATGGCGTGGGATTTCGAAACCGATCCTGAATTCCAGAAGAAGCTGGACTGGATCGAGGACTTCATGCGCGACGAAGTCGAGCCGCTCTCGCACCTGGGCATGGCGATCTATTCGACCCTGGGGCGCGAGAAGTTCATCAAGCCGCTGCAGCAGAAGGTCCGGGATCAGGGCCTGTGGGCTTGCCACCTGGGTCCCGACCTGGGCGGGCAGGGGTTTGGTCAACTCAAGCTGGCGCTGATGAACGAGAAGCTGGGGCGTAACGGTCTGGCGCCCTCGGTGTTTGGCTGCCAGGCGCCAGACAGCGGCAACGCCGAGATCATCGCCCACTACGGGACCGACGCGCAGAAGGCGCAATACCTCTGGCCACTGCTGAACGGCGAGATCCGCTCGGCGTTCTCCATGAGCGAGCCAACCGGCGGGTCCGACCCGCTGACCTTTACGACCCGGGCGGTGCTCGACGGCAAGGAATGGGTGGTCAACGGTGAGAAGTGGTTCTCGACCAACGCGCGCTATTCGAAGGTGCTGGTCCTCTATGCCGTGACCGATCCGGACGCCAAGGACCCCTACCGACGCACCTCCATCTTCCTGGTGCCCACCGACGCGCCCGGCGTCGAGATCATCCGCAATGTAGCGGTCGGGGCCGGCGGCGAGATCGGCAGCGGCAGCGAAGGCTACGTCCGCTACAACAACGTGCGCCTGCCCTATGATGCCCTGCTGGGCGACCGAGGCGCAGCGTTTGTCATCGCCCAGGTGCGCCTGGGCGGCGGGCGGGTCCACCACGCCATGCGAACGGTCGGTGCCTGTCGCCATGCCCTGGACCTGATGTGTCAGCGCGCGGTTTCACGCACGACCCGCGACGGTCGTCTGGCCGACTTGCAGATGGTGCAGGAACAGATCGCCGACAGCTGGATCGCGGTAGAAAGCTTCCGTCTGCTGGTGATGCGCACGGCGTGGCTGATCGACAAGCACAAGGACTACAACAAGGTTCGCAAGGACATCGCCGCCATCAAGGTGGCCATGCCCAAGGTCTATCACGACGTGGCGACCAAGGCCGCGCACCTGCATGGCGCGCTGGGGGTCTCCAACGAAATGCCCTTCATGCACATGGTCAATTCGGCGCTGGTGATGGGCATCGCCGACGGCCCGACCGAGGTGCACAAGGTGACCCTGGCCAGGCAGATCCTGAAGGACTACCAGCCCGACAACGACCTGTTCCCGGCCTATCACATTCCCAAGCTAAGGGACGAAGCGCACAAGCGGTTCAAGACCGAACTCGGTGAACTCCGGGACGCCTACGCGAGCCAACGCGGAACGGAAAAAGCCTAGAGCGGCGCAGTCCGCAGGGGACTGGCGTCCGAGGGGCGACGGGCTTACAGGTCCAGTTATGAAATCCGTTTTCGACTGGACAGCCGCCAGGCTGGCGCGATGAGCACCAAGCGTCCCCTCATCATTGGGCTGGGCGGTACGATTCGTGAGGGCTCGTCGACAGAAAAGGCCCTGACCTGTTCGCTGCGTCGCGCTGAAGCGATGGGCGCTGAGACCCGGCTGCTGGGCGGCGAATTCCTTGGCGGACTGCCCATCTTCGATCCGCGTCCCGGTGAACTCACCGCAGGTCAGCAGGCCCTCGTCGATGCGATCCGCGCGGCGGACGGGGTGATCGTGGCCAGCCCCGGCTATCACGGCTCAATCTCGGGTGTGATCAAGAACGCCCTGGACACCCTGGAGTTCACTTCGAAGGACCCCGCGCCCTATCTCACCGGCAAGCCGGTGGGCACGGTGATCACGGCCGAGGGCGGACAGGCCGGCGGCACCACCTTGATGGCGCTGCGGGCGATCATACATGCTCTAAGGGGCTGGCCAACGCCGTTCGGCGCCGCCCTGAACGGGGGCTCTGGACTGTTTGACGAAACCGGGGCCTGCAAAGACAAGAAAGACGCGTGGCAGCTCGATACGGTGGCCGAACAGGTCGTTGAGTTCGCCAAGATGAGGATCAGTCAATGAAACGCCCCTATCTGGTTCCCCCGGCGGCTGGCGCGCAGGTCGATGACGACGTCAGCGCTATCAGTCCCATTGAGGAGATCATCGAGGATGCCCGCAACGGGCGGCCCTATATCCTGGTGGACGCTGAGGACCGGGAAAACGAGGGCGATGTCATCATCCCGGCCCAGTTCGCGACGCCGGAACAGATCAACTTCATGGCCAAGCACGCGCGCGGCTTGATCTGCCTGTCGATCACCGCAGAACGGGCCCGCCAACTGCGCCTGCCGCCAATGTCATCGGACAATCAGTCCGGCCACGGCACCGCGTTCACCGTGTCG
The DNA here is from genome assembly GCA_031379795.1 of Alphaproteobacteria bacterium. Taxonomy (GTDB): domain Bacteria; phylum Pseudomonadota; class Alphaproteobacteria; order Caulobacterales; family Caulobacteraceae; genus Phenylobacterium. Next base: position 992 of record JANNFM010000355.1, on the reverse strand, counting down.
ATCGAGGCCCGCGAGGGCGTCACCACCGGCATTTCGGCGCACGACCGAGCCCGCACCATTGCGGTGGCTGTCGACCCGACCAAGGGCGTCGAGGACGTCGTCTCGCCGGGCCACGTCTTCCCGCTGGTCGCGCGGGACGGCGGCGTTCTGGTGCGAGCCGGCCATACCGAGGCCGCCGTCGACATCAGCCGGATGGCGGGACTGAACCCGGCCGGGGTAATCTGCGAAATCATGAAGGACGATGGATCCATGGCGCGTCTGCCGGATCTGGTGGCCTTTGCCCAGCTGCACGGCCTGAAGATCGGCACCATCGCCGACCTGATCGCCTATCGCCGACGGACCGAGCGCCAGGTCGAGCGGGTGCTGGAAACGCCCTTCGAGAGCACCTTCGGCGGCAGGTTCCGGATGGTGATCTATCGCAACAGTCTCGACCAGACCGAGCACGTGGTCCTGACCAAGGGGCGCATTGATCCCGATAAGCCGACCCTGGTGCGGATGCACCGCGTCGACCTGGCCACCGACATGCTGGGCGCTGTGGAGGCCAGGCAGGACTATGTGCCCAAGGCGCTCAAGGCCCTGTCACGCTATGAAGGCGCCGCGGTCGCGGTCTTCATCCGGGACTCCAACCCGCACTGGCTGTCCGAGCGCTACGGCCAGCCGCAGGCGAACCATTCCGAAAATATCCTGCGCGACTACGGTATCGGTGCCCAGATTCTGCTGGATCTTGGGGTGCGCGACATGATGCTTCTGAGCTCGTCAACGACAGTGCTGCCGGGGTCTGGCGGCTACGGTCTGAAAATCGTGGGTCGGCAGTCGTTTGACGAAACCTGACGCACCGCCGACGAAATTTGTCGCGCCATTCAACTTTGGCGGTGAGCGCTCCGTATGATGTGATGACAGGCGCCAAAGCCGAATTGGCGTTAACACGGCACAGGTTGTGCATTGCCGGGCGGTCCCTTAAGAATTGCGGGGGCGACGGCGAAATTTGAGTA
>JANNFM010000192.1:0-22912 GCA_031379795.1 Alphaproteobacteria bacterium | reverse complement strand
CAGCGCCAAACGCCAGAACCTGCAGCCCTTGAATACCTTCATTGAGCGCGGAGCCATCGAGGTCTGGGCGAAAGAGCTCGGGCTCGAGATCATCGACATTCGTGACGGCAGCGACCCGGTCGTGCCCGAAGGCGCGCTCGGCCAGTCAATCTGCGTATTGAGCAAGCCCTCCTAGAATCCAGAATGCACACCATCACTGTAATCGCACCTTGCGGAAAGGCGGCGTGTAGTCTACGACCTTCCATACACTACTGTATGGACAATTGAGGGCGACATGAACCTGGCATTCCTTTGCGCGGCGGTGTTTGGCCTGGCGACTTTCATCACCCATGTCTTCGTGGGCGGCGTCCACGTGGTTCGCCCGCTTCTCTCGGCCAAAGATCTCACGCCCGCCTCGCGCTGGCTCAACTATTACTGTTGGCACATCACCTCACTCGTTATCCTCGTGATCGCGGGGAGTTTTCTCTATGCGTCCGGCGCGCCGGACGGCCGGCCCCTCGCGTTGCTGTTCACGGGCTTGACTGCCGTTCTGTCGGCCCTCTCGGCGGCAGTTGCGTTACGGGCCGCGATTTCACCGTTTCGATTTCCTTCCACCAGCCTCTTCGCGCTGATCGCGGTTTCCGGCGTTGTAGGCTTGGCATAACGGTGATGGTGTGGATCCACATCGCAGTGAACCCCTGAAAACGGGACACGCATGCATTCTCGCGGTTCGGAGGCGCGCTGCTCCAGATCTGGTGTCGCTGAGGATGGGCATCGACCAGAACGCGTGCGCGTCCCGCTTTTGCCGGCTCAGCCCTCAGCCCTCGACCGCGCCCACATACCGCCACGCCAGCGTCTCACCCGCCTGGAAGGGCACCACGGCGTTGGGGCCAGCCCGGACCTCGGCAGGCACCACGCAGTCCACCCGCTCCAGCACCACCTTCCCCGTATTCAGCGGGAGGCCGTAGAAGCGCGGGCCGTGCTCTGAGGCGAAGGCTTCGAGGTGGTGCAGCGCGCCCTCTTCCTCGAAGGTCACGGCATAGCTTTCCAGCGCATAGGGGGCGTTGAAGATGCCGGCACAGCCGCAGGCGGTCTCCTTGTCCTGAACTGCGTGGGGGGCGGAATCGGTGCCCAGGAAAAACTTCGGCGAGCCTGATGTGGCGGCCTTTCGCAGCGCCAGTTGGTGTTTCTCGCGCTTGACGATGGGCAGGCAGTAGAGGTGCGGGCGGATGCCGCCCTGGAACATTGCGTTGCGGTTGATGGCCAGATGGTGCGGCGTGATGGTGGCCGCGATATTGGGGCCGCTGGCGTTCACGAAATCCACCGCCTCGGCCGTGGTGATGTGCTCGAAGACGATCTTGAGCGCCGGGAAGTCGGCGACCACCTGGGCCAGGATCCGCTCGATGAACACCGCCTCGCGGTCGAAGATGTCGACGTGCGCGTCGGTGACCTCGCCGTGGATCAACAGCGGCATGCCGATCCGCTGCATCGCCTCCAGCACGTCATCTCAGACCCCATGCGCCTTCAGCGCAGCGCGATCCGCCGGCGACAGGTCCATCGTCGCCGCCGCGCGCCATTTGGCCCGCGCCTCGTCGGCCTTGCCCAGCTTCGCCAGCGCCTCGCCCCACTTCAGGTGTAGCCGTCCCCAGCGGGGGGCGAGCTTGGCCGCCGCCTCGAACTTGCGAACCGCGGCTCGGGCATCGCCCTTGGCCAGCAGCGCCTCGCCCCAGATTTCGTGCGCATCGGCGAACCTGGGGCCCTTGCGAGTGGCGGCGGTGGCCTGGGCCAGGGCGGCGTCGACGCGGCCCTGTTTCAGGAGCACCCCCGCCCACTCCGCCTCGGCCTGGGGAAGCGAAGGTCCCTGCCGCACAGCTTCGGCGTACCAGCGGTCGGCGGCCGCCGGCTGTCCCAGCCGGGCTGCGATCAGGCCCCGCCGCATGACGCAGCGATAGCAGTCGAGCGGCAGCATCGCGGCGGCGCGCTCGGCGCCCGCCCGGTCCCCCTGCGCCGCCAACGCCAGCCCGCGGCTGCTGCCGACGGTGTAAGTGCTGCCAAGGAACGGCGACTTCGCCGCCAACGCGTCAAAGGCCTCGGCGTCGCGCAGAACCGCGGGCCAGTCTTCACGCTCGCGGTCGATGATCACCCGCGCCGTCAGCCACGCGCTATCGTCAAAGGCCAGGTTCGCGGGCGGCATATCGGCGGGTGCCGGAGGCCTGAGCGCGAGAAGCGCCTCGGCCGATTGCAGGTCGTGCAGGTTTGCGAGGGTCCCGGCGCCGGCATGGACCCGGTTGTCTCGCGAGGGGTCGGCCAGCGCGGGATTGGCGCGCACGGCGTTGACGAGGCTGGCGGCTTCGCAGGGCGAGACCTTCAGGCGACTGCAGGGGATGGCTAACTGCCCAGTGAGGTCGCCCAGGCTGCTGGCTAGGTTGACGGCAGGAAGCAGCTTGATGAAAGCCCGTTGCTCATCGTTGAACGAACTCAAGTCCGCGTTCCGGCGTTTCATCAGCTGCACGCGGAGCCGATAGGCGGCTTCGGCGTGACCCAAGCCGTTTTCGGCGACGGCAAAGTCGTTCAGCCCAACACGCCCGTTGGAGAGGCGGACCGCCTCGGCGAGCAGGTCGCGACGGCGGGCAAGGGTTTCCCCCATCTGCTGAAAACTGAGCGCATAGTAGGCCTGCGCCCGGTCCATGTCGGAGCCGACGCCGGTCAGGCGGTTCAGGACCTGAGCGGCCTCCCCAGTCCGCCCGTGCTCCGCCAGCCAGCTGGAATATTTGATCGGTTCGGCGGTGCGGTAAGCGTATTCTGCGGCCCGGCCCATCAGGGCATCCAGGTCGCCGTCCGGCTGCACCAGCCGCACGCCGGGCTGCGCGCCCAGCCGCGCCGTGATCGCCAGAGCGCCCTTATCGGCGCCGGAGGTCACGCGGGAGACCTCGGCCGAAAGGTGGGTCTGCCGCCCGAGCGCCTGGCGCAGCGCCAGGTCCAGGTCGGCGAGACTGACGCCGGAGCCCGGGATCTGCACCTTCAGCCCGCCGCCGTCCTTTTCGCGCACCTCGGCGGACACCAACTGCGCGCGCGTGTCGGCCCGCAGCTGCACCAGCTTGTCCTGCAGCGCATGCGCCAGCGCGGCCCCGGTGGCGCCATCGCGCACGAGGTCCTCCGGCGCGCTGACGGGGTCTATGACCAGGCTGTCGTCCTGGCTGGCGTTCCAGGCCATCACGCCCAGCATGGCAGCTGCGGCGAGACCTGCGGCCCCGGTCAGCACCTTCAGCGCAAACCCGGCGCGTTCACTGGCGATCTGCCAGCCGATCAGGGCGCTCTGCTTGCGAAGAACCTCGTGGGCGACACCTTCCGGCACCGCGCCCGACGCCTCCGCCTCCATGGCGATCTCGATGGGGTCGGGTGTGGTCGGCGCGGGCCCGGCTTTCACCGGCCGTCGTCGACGCGCACCTTGGCCCGTAGCCCCTGCCATCCAAACCGCCCCCACCCCACATTACCGTGAGGGCAAAAGAGCTTGAGGTCAAACCGCGTCGCCAGCAGGAACTGGCGGCCGCCGATCTGTAGATGGCAAGTTGCGAGGAATGTTTCGTTTCCGGTTCGCTTCACCGGCCAGGAGCATTGGCGAACCGGATGCATTTGCCATGGCATTGTCAGCCCAAACTTGAGGGGCCTGTAACGCGACGCGCCGCAATCGCGCCGCATGGCCAAATCGACCAATCCGTTCCGCGGGTTCGATTCTTCAACCCAGTTGCCTGGTCCCCACGTACCCCACTTTCTTGGCTTGGTGGCAACAGCTGCAGTTCCCCCTCAGCCCGCGACCGGCCCCACGAACCGCCACGCCAGCGTCTCACCCGCATGGAACGGCACCACCGCGGTGTCCCCCGCGCGGACCTCGTCCGGCACCACACAATCGGCGCGCTCCAGCACCACCTTACCGACATTCAGCGGCAGGCCGTAGAAGCGCGGGCCGTGCTCCGAGGCAAAGCCCTCCAGATGGTGCAGGGCGCCTTCCTCCTCAAACGTCACGGCATAGCTTTCCAGCGCGTAGGGCGCGTTGAAGATGCCGGCGCAGCCGCAGGCGGTCTCCTTGTCCTGGACGGCGTGGGGGGCGGAATCGGTGCCGAGGAAGAACTTTGGTGACCCCGACGTGGCGGCCTTTCGCAGCGCCAGTTGGTGTGTCTCGCGCTTGACGATGGGCAGGCAGTAGAGGTGCGGGCGGATGCCGCCCTGGAACATGGCGTTGCGGTTGATGGCCAGATGGTGCGGGGTGATGGTGGCGGCGATATTGGGGCCGCTGGCGTTCACGAAATCCGCCGCCTCGGCCGTGGTGATGTGTTCGAACACGATCTTCAGGGCCGGGAAGTCGGCGACCACCTGGGCCAGGATCCGCTCGATGAACACCGCCTCGCGGTCGAAGATGTCGACGTGGGCGTCGGTGACCTCGCCGTGGATCAACAGCGGCATGCCGATCCGCTGCATGGCCTCCAGCACGCCATAGATGTTGCCGATGTCGGTGACGCCGTGGCTGGAGTTGGTGGTGGCGTGAGCGGGGTAGAGCTTGCAGGCGGTGAAGACGCCGGCGGCGAACCCGGTTTCGACCTCGGCCGGGTCCATCCCGTCAGTGAGGTAGCAGGTCATCAGCGGGATGAAGTCCAGCCCCGGTGAGACGGCGGCCAGGATCCGGGCGCGGTAGGCCTCGGCGGCCGCCACGGTGGTCACCGGCGGCGCCAGATTGGGCATGACGATGGCACGGGCGAACTGGCGGGCCGTGTGATCGACCACCGACCCCAGCATCGCACCGTCGCGCAGGTGCACATGCCAGTCGTCGGGGCGACGGATCACCAGACGGGTGACGGCGGCGTCCGCAGCCGGGGCGGTCAGGGTGGTCATCGCGCAGATCCTGGTGGCTCAGTCCCGGGATCGCTTCTTACACTTTGAGGGCGCCGTAAAGGCGTTTGGCGCGGATCAATCGCGCCGCATCGCCATTTCCGCCAGCATCCGGACATGACCCGCGACAAGGGCCTCGCGCTCGGCCCAGGGAAAGCCCGGGCGGGCGATCAGCAGGGACACCAGTCCATGCATTCCGGCCCAGATCGACTGGGCCATCCGTTCGGGGTCGTCGCCGGCGCCCAGCCCTCTGCTGTGCAGGTCGGCAATCATTTGGCGAAGAATGTCGAAAGCCGTGTGTCCGGGAACCGACACGTCGGACTCGTCCACCGGCCCCGTAACAGCCGCGCGTCCGTGGGGTCCCTCGATCATGAAGGCGACGCGGTAGGCGTCCGGATTTTCCAGGCCGAAGTCGATATAGATGCGAAGGCCCGCCGCGACGGCCTCGGGCGTATCAACATCCTGCGCACCCAGTCTCAACCGCGCCTCAAGGTCGCGAAACGCCCGCTTGTGCAGCTCGGCGGCGATCTCGTCCTTGGAGGCGAAATAGGCATAGAGCGTGGGCTGGGAGACCCCGACCGCCAGCGCGATCTGACGGGTCGACACGCCGTAGAGCCCATATTCGCCGAACAGCCGCAGCGCCGCGGCAAGGATCTCCTCGCGCCGCTCCGCGCCGGCGCCCTTGGCCTTTCGAGGCGAACGTGGCGACGCGCCGGACATGTCATCGTCCTCTCACGTTTTGCGCAGACTTGACAATTCCCGAGGATTACCGATCACTGATCACTTATCAATGATAGACCATCGCAAAGCCGTGAACCGATCCCACCGCAATCTGCTGATCGCCGCCGCCGCTGGTGTGTTTGCCACGGCCTGCGCCCGCCCGGCGTCGAAACCGGAGGCCCTCCAGCCGCCCGTGGTTGAAGCGGTGAGCGTCGGCGCCGTCAGTCTGGACGGCAGCGTCGAGGCGACCGGACGGATCGAACGTCGCCGCGAGATGGATCTGTCATTCCGAATTCCCGGCGTGATGACCCGCCTGACCGTCGAGGCCGGCGACCGGGTCCGCGCCGGACAGCTGCTGGCGACCCTGGACCCTGCGGCCGTTGCGGCCTCGGAACAGCGGGCGGGCGCCGATCTTGAGCGCGCGCGGCGCGACATGGCGCGTGACCAGATCCTCTTCGACAAGGGCTTCGTCGCCCGCGCCCGGCTGGATGATCGCGCCAGCGCCGTGAAGTCCGCCCAGGCCGCCTATAACGCCACGGCCTTTGATCGCCGGTGGGCGAGCCTAGTGTCGCCCGTCTCCGGCGTGGTTCTGGCGCGAAACAGCCAGAGCGGCGAGGTGGTCCAGCCCGGTCAGGCCGTGGTCCGCGTCGCCGATGAGACCAGCCCCTTCGTCCTGCGCGCGCCGGCGACGGACAAGGACGCGCCCCGCATCCAGGTGGGCGCCAGCGCCAGGGTGGGGCTGGGCGGGGCGACGCCGGACGTCGTGGGGCGGGTGACGCGTGTGGGCCAGAGCGCAGGCGCCAGGACCGGCGCCGTCGAAATCGAAATCGAACTGCCCTCGACGACGGCGTTCCGAAGCGGCCAGATCGCCAGCGCCCGGATTGACGCCCGCCCTGACCTGGCGGCGGCGGCGGCGGTCACGCTCACGCGCCTGCCGGCGGAAGCCATCCTTGAGGCCCGGGGCCAGACCGCGAGCGTCTTTGTGGTCGAGCGCGGAACCTCGATCGCGCGCCGCCGGAGCCTGACCTTCGCCGGATTTGACGGTGATTTCGCCCGGGTCAGCGGATTGCCGCCCGGCACGCAGGTGATCACGGCGGGTGCCGGCTTCATCAGCGATGGCGAAAAGGTGCGGGTGGTCGATCCCGCCCGCCTGCCGGCGTCGGCGGCGGCCAGAAAATGACCTTCGATATCGCCGCTTTCGCGGTCCGTCGCTGGCAGTTCACACTGGTCGCCTTCGGGCTGCTGACGATGCTGGGGATCAATGCCCTGGTGTCGACGCCGAGGTCGGAAGACCCGCATTTCCCGATCCCCACCATGATCGTCCGCGCCGTCTTGCCGGGCGCCGAGCCGGCGGAACTGGAACAACTGGTCGCCGACCCGATCGAAGACGCGCTGTCAGGCCTGGACGACGTCGATACCATCACCTCGACCAGCACGGACGGCGCGGCGATCATCAGTGTCGAGTTCACCTGGGATGTGGACGTCGATCGCAAGTACGATGAGGTGGTCCGGGAGGTGAACGCCCTGCGCGGAACCCTGCCACAGGGTCTGACCCAGCTAAGGGTCCAGCGCGCCCGCACCACCGAGGTCGCCGTGGTGCAGGTGGCCCTGGTCAGCGACAGCCTGCCCATGCGCCGGCTGGAAAAGGTGGCCGACCGGCTTCGCGAACGCCTCGACCGGGTGCCGGGCGTGCGAAAGGCAGAGTATTGGGGCGCAACGCCGTCGGAACTCAGGGTCTCGCTGGATCTGGGACGACTGGCCGAGCTCAAGCTGCCGGCGACAGCGGTGGCCGATGCGCTGAGGGCCGCCGGCGCCGATGCGCCGATCGGAGCCGTCCATGCCGGCGAGCGGCGTTTCAACGTCAAGTCCGGGGGCGCCTTTCGCGACATCGCCGATGTCGCCGCCACGCCCGTGCGCGAAGTGGCCGGTCAGGTGGTCCGCGTCCGCGATGTGGCCCAGGTGCAGTGGGCGGAACAGGAGGCCCAGCACCTCACGCGGTTCAATGGCCGCCGGGCCGTGTTTGTCACCGTGGCCCAGAAGGACGGCGCCGATGTCGGCAAGATCACCGCAGGCGTCGAGGCTCAGCTGGCCGCGTTCGAAAAAACCCTGCCCGGTGGCGTGAAGCTGGAGCGCGGCTTCTTCCAGGCGCGCAACGTGGAGCATCGGCTGGGCAATCTGTTCCGCGACTTCGGTATCGCCCTGGGGCTGGTGTTGATCACCCTGCTGCCGCTGGGCCTGCGCGCCAGTGGCGTGGTGATGGTGTCGATCCCGCTGTCGCTGCTGATCGGGCTGGCGCTGCTGCAGATCCTGGGATTCACGGTCAACCAGCTCTCCATCGCCGGCTTCGTGCTGTCGCTCGGCCTGCTGGTGGACGATTCCATCGTGGTGACCGAGAATATCGCCCGTCACCTGCGCATGGGGCTGGATCGCACCACCGCCGCCATCCAGGCGACGCGGCAGATCTCACTGGCGGTGATCGGGTGCACCGCGACCCTGATGCTGGCGTTCCTGCCGCTGCTGGCGCTGCCCGGTGGATCGGGATCCTACATCCGCTCCCTGCCGGTCACTTTGCTCTGTACAGTCGGGGCGTCACTGCTGGTGTCGCTCACCATCATCCCGTTTCTGGCGAGCCGGATGCTGTCTCGACATGAGGACCCCGAGGGCAACGCGATCCTGCGTGCGGTAAACGGGGCGATCCACCGCCTCTACAGTCCGATCCTGCATCGCGCCCTGGCCCGGCCCTGGCTGGCGATGGGGATCATTGCCGTGATCTGCGCCACCACCGTGCCCATGCTGAGGGCGATCGGGTCCAGTCTGTTCCCGCCGGCCGAAACCCCGCAGTTCCTGGTGCGGATCGAAACGCCGGAAGGCACGTCCATGTCCCGCACGGACGGCGCATTGCGGTATGTCGAGGCGAGGCTCGCGCGTGAACCCGATGTGACATGGACAGCGGCGAACCTGGGGCGGGGCAATCCGCAGATCTTCTACAATCAGAGCCAGGGCCAGCCGCGTTCGAGCTATGCCGAGGTATTCGCGTCGGTCGAGGCGTGGAAGCCGGACAGGACGCCGGCGATCTTCGACCGGCTGCGGCGCGAGTTCGCGCTCTATCCCGGCATCCGGATCAGCCTGATCACCTTCGTGAACGGCCCGCCCGTCGAGGCGCCGATCGCCGTGCGCATCAGTGGCGAGGATATGGGCGTGCTGAAGGCGCTGGCCGGCCGCGCGGAACAAACCTTGAAAGCCACCCCCGGCGCCCGCGACGTCAACAATCCGCTCAGCGTCGACCGCACCGATCTCAACCTCGGCGTGGACGAGGGCAAGTCCGCGGCCATGGGCATTGCCGCAGGCGCCCCGCGTCGGCTGGCGCGGCTGGCGCTCTCGGGCGAGGAGACCGCCCGGTTCCGCGACCCGGATGGCGATGACTATGCCGTGCGGGTTCGCCTGCCGATGGGGGACCGCAACGAGCTGTCGGCCCTGAACCAGATCTATGTGCCGTCCGCAAACGGAGATGCGGCCCGGCTCGACGCCATCGCCACGCCGCGGTTCCAGTCCAGTCCGGCCCGGATCACCCGATATGATCGCGTCCGCACGGTCACCATCACCAGTGAGGTCCAGACCGGCTTTCTGACGTCGGCGGTCACGACTGACGCGGCGGCGCGGCTGGATAGGGCTCTCGATCTGCCGCCGGGCTATGCGCTCAGCCTGGGTGGTCAGGCCGAGGCGCAATCGGAAAGCTTCTCCGGCCTGGGCGCCGCCATCCTGATCGCGATCTTCGGCATCCTGGCGGTGCTGGTGCTGGAGTTCGGCAAGTTCAAGACGGCCCTGGTGGTGGCCGGGGTGATCCCGCTGGGATTGTTTGGCGCGGTCGCTGCCCTTTGGATCACCGGCAATTCCCTCTCGTTTACGGCCACCATCGGGTTGATCGCCCTGATCGGCATCGAGGTGAAGAATTCGATCCTGCTGGTCGACTTCACTGAACAGCTGCGCCGCCAGGGCACACCCCTGCGCGAGGCGATCGAGAAGGCCGGTGAGGTCCGGTTCCTGCCGGTGCTCCTGACCTCGGTCACGGCGATCTTCGGACTGCTGCCGCTGGCGCTGGAGCGCTCCGGCCTCTATTCGCCCCTGGCCATCGCCATCATGGGCGGGCTGGTGACCTCGACCTTCCTGTCACGGGTGGCGACACCGGTTACCTACTGGCTGCTGAGCCGGGGTGAGCGGGTGCCAGACACACTCGATACCCGATAGCGATCCATCCCAATTCCGCTCGTCATTACCCGGCTTGTCCGGGTAACCCATAAACGCAGGCGGTTTTGAGGGGCCCCCGGCGGCGACGCTTTGAACCTGTTTGGCAAGCTCGGTGTTTATGGGTTACCCGGACAAGCCGGGTAATGACGAGCATTTTTGGGGGAGCGGGTGCCCGCCGCCGAGGCCTAGAGCCGCGCCGCGGCGATGATGGCCCCGCCCCGGCCGTTCTGCACCAGGATCGCTGTCTTCAGGTTCGCATGGGAGGATTTCGGCAGGGCATAGTTCTGACGGGCGCCGGACCAGTCGCCGAGCCGCACCAGTTCGCGGACAACATTGCGATGCGGCAGGGTCTTGCCGCCGTTCTCACCGCGCCGGATCGGCACCTGGATGATGGCGGGGTCATAACGCACCAGCCAGACCTCGCCGGTCGCGGACTTGGCGGTGCCACTCACAGTGATGTGTCCAGCCTCCGACGTCACGCTGGGACCGCCGGTGCCGCGATCCGCTTTCGCGATCACCTGCTCGATTTCACCGCGCCGGGTTCCCACCGTGTCGACCCGGCCATTGACCACCACCTGCGGCGTCCAGACCTGGCTGTGCTTGAGGGTGCGCGCATAGTCCCACTGGCGCTCAGTGAATTTCGGCGAGGCGAACGTGTCCTTCCAGCCGAGTTGATCCCAGTAGGTGACCTGGAAGCTCAGCGCCAGTACATCCGGCCGGCCTGCCAGCGCCAGGACGTTGGCGTTGGCCGGCGGACAGGACGAGCAGCCCTGGCTCTGAAACAGTTCAATCACCACGGGATGATCCGGATCTGCGGCGAAGGCCGGCGCGGCCCAAGCCGGTGCGGTGGCCAGGAGGGCGCCAAGGGCGCAGGCGGCGAGCGTTCGGATCGTGGTCATGGACAGTTTCCTGTGGGGCCACGCAGGTGGCCGGTCTCTCGTCAGTCCGCATCAGACCCACAAGAGGTTACATCCGCAGCCAGGATTTTTGGAGATGTTGCGGCTGCGGCGATGCGGGCTCTTGACGTCGCGCGTCCGGACCAACAGTTAGCGCCCCTGCGTCCCGGTGGCCGGGAGTTTGGCCAGGGGGTCTCAGCAATGTCCGCGAACCAGTTTACCGCCACCGAACGGCGCGTGACCATGGCCGGGGTGATGATCACCTTCCTGCTGTCGGCGCTGGACCAGACCATCGTGGCGACCGCCATGCCGCGGATCATTTCCGAGCTGAACGGGCTGGCGCTCTATTCGTGGGTGACCACGGCCTACCTTCTGACCTCGACGGTGATGGTGCCGATCTGGGGCAAGCTGGGTGACCTCTACGGGCGCAAGCCGATCCTGCTGGCCAGTATCGCCATCTTCCTGGCGGGATCGTGGCTGTCGGGCCTGTCCGGCGAGTTCGGTGACCTGCCGCTGCTGGGCGGCGGTATGACCCAGCTGATCGTGTTTCGCGCGATCCAGGGCATTGGCGGCGGTGGCCTTTTCACCACCGCGTTTGCGATCGTGGGTGACCTCTATCCGCCGCGCGAGCGGGCCAAGCTGGGCGGACTGTTCGGGGCGGTGTTCGGGCTTTCCAGCACCTTGGGGCCACTGATCGGCGGCTATTTCACCGATCACGGGACGGTCCAGTTGCTGGGCCACACGGTCGCCGGATGGCGATGGGTGTTCTATATCAACCTGCCGCTGTCGTTCCTGTCGCTGTTCATGATCCTGTTCGTGATGCCGAAGATGTCGCATCAGGCCAAGGGCAAGATCGACTTCATCGGTGCCGGCCTGATCATTGCGGCAGTGGTGCCGCTGCTGCTGGCGCTGACCTTCGGCGGCCACTACCAGCCCTGGGGCTCGCCGCTGGTGCTGGGTCTGTTCGCGGCGTCGCTGGGCGGACTGATCCTTTATGTGATTGCCGAACGGTATGCATCGGACCCGATCCTGCCGCTGAACCTGTTTCAGAACCGGGTGTTCACGACGGCCAATCTGGCCAGTTTTCTGATCTCCATGTCGTTCATGAGCACCGTGGCCTTCCTGCCGTTCCTGATGCAGCTGGGTCAGGGGGTCAACGCGACCCTCAGCGGTCTGTCGATGCTGCCGATGATGGCCGGCATCATGATCGGGTCGATCCTTAGCGGACGGCTGGTGGCGCGCACCGGAACCTACAAGCCCTTCATGACGGCAGGCGTGATCATGACCTTTGCCGGTATCGCCCTGCTGAGCCAGATGGACGCCAACACCAGCCGAATGGATCAGGCGTGGCGGATGGTGGTGCTGGGCCTGGGGCTGGGACCGGGCCAGAGCCTGTTCTCCATGGCCATCCAGAACGCCCTGCCCCCCGGCCAGATGGGCGTGGCCACCAGCTCCAGCCAGTTCTTCCGCCAGATCGGCTCGACCATCGGCGTGGCGCTGTTCGGCACCCTGCTGACCAACAACCTGAACGCTGGCCTGGGCAAGATCATGCCGGGTGTCGACATCGGCACGCTGCAAGGGATGGGCGCGGCGGCGCAGGCCGGCGCGGCGCCAAAGCTGCCAGACTTTGTCCGTGACATCATCGCCGCCGCCATCACCCACACCTTCAGTCTGGGCCTGGTAGTGGTCGCGGCCGCCCTGGTGGTGGTGCTGATCATCCCCCACGTGCCGATGCAGGACCGCGCGACGGCTCCTGTTCAAGACGACTGATGAGGGCGGCGCGTTCCGCGGGCGTGTTGGCCCCGCGCACCCGTGCCAGACTGTCCTGAGGACACGCGCAACGGTGAACCCCGGCGCGGTCGGCCAGGCGCGCCAGCGGCCAGGACGCCAGCGCATCGTCCGGCATCGCCGCCAGACTGAGCACCATGGGAAGATGCAGGCCCGTGAATGCCGCCCCGGGCTCTGGCGCGGCCAGCAGCACGGCCAGGTCTGCGGCCCGCAGCGTCGGCGCATCCACGGCCAGGATAAGGGCGCGCGTGCAGCCCAGCGCGCCTGACACGCGAATGCCTGCCATCACGCCCCCGACCGGCCCACCACCGACCTCGTCGTCGGCAACGAACGCCAGGCCATAGTCCCGGGCCCCCACAGTGATCACCGGTTCGGCCCCGCAATCCGCAGCGAGGGCGGCCACCCGGTCCACGGCGCGAACGCCCAGCCATAGCGCCTCGGCCTTGTCCACGCCCATACGCGACGACGCCCCACCCGTCAGGATGATCGCGCCCAGCGTCACGTCACCCATCCTCCGGCCACAGAAGCGACCTCAATGGGCTGCCGTGCCCGCGGCGGGTGTCACGAGGCTCTGGCGATAAGCGTCCGCCTGGGCCAGCAAGCGCAGCACATTGCCGCTCCAGATTTTCTGCAGGTCCGCCTCGGTATACCCCGCCGCGATTAGGCGCGCGGTGACCTTGGGCAGGTCAGCGACACTCTCCATACCCTTGACCCCGCCGCCGCCATCCCAGTCCGCGCCCAGGCCCACATGATCTGGCCCCACCAGCTTCAGCACATGCAGCAGGTTGGCCATCACATCCTCGAACGAGCCACGCCAGTTGGGATAAGCCGCATCGAGGCCGGCGACCTCTTTGGTCAGGGCCGCACGTTCCGCAGGCTTCAGTTCAGACCACCTGGCCAACCTCGCTCTCAACGCCCCCTGTTTCGCGCGCAATTCCGCGGTGCTGGTCGTGGCCGCGACATACAGCGAATTGATCTGGATCACGCCCCCCGACGCCGCCAGTTTTTTCAGGCGCGCGTCGTCCAGATTGCGGGGGTGATCAAACACCGCCTTGGCCCCGTGGTGCGACAGGATGATCGGCGTCTTCGACAGGGCCATCAGCTGGTCGATGGTATCGTCCGAGGCGTGCGAGCCATCGACGATCATGCCAAGGCGATTGGCCTCCGCCAGCCATTGCAGGCCCAGTGGACTGAGGCCATTCCAGCGCTTCGCCGGGTCGGTGGCGCTGTCGGCGAACTGGTTGTTGAGGGTGTGGACCGGGCTGATCATCCGCACCCCCAGGCCGTAGAAGGTCTTCAGCAGGCTGATGTCCTCGCCCAGCGGATAGCTGTTCTCGATGCTCTGGTAGACAATGATGTGCCCGGCTCTGGATATCCGCGCGGCATCCTCGGCCCGGAAGGCCAGCTCGAACGTGTCTTTGTGGCCAGCCACCATCTCGCGGATTTTCACGGCCCGTCCCAGAGCCGTGTCGCGGGAGGCTGCGTAGCCTGCGGCGGTCAGCGGTCCCTGCGGCGTAAAGATCGCCCAGAACCCGCCGTCCAGCCCGCCTGAGCGCATGCGCGGCACGTCAACCTGAGAGAACGGCCCCTCCTCCGGGTGCGCACGCATGATATCCCACCCGCCGCGTTCCAGATTGGCCGGGGTGTCCAGATGGGTGTCGAGGGTCAGCAGCCGCCCATGCAGCGCCGCGTCACGTGCAGAGACCGGTTGGGCCTGGACCGGCAGGCCGACGATCAGGGCCGCTGAGGCGACCAGGGCTGGCCAGATACGAGCGATCGTCGGCTGAGGCATTGGGTTCTCCCGAACAGGATCCGACCAGCGTCGGACCGGTCAGGCAGACCACCCGGCGAACTCGAAATCAAGCCTCGGCACCGCCCGGTCGCTGGCGTCACCGCGTTTGCCTAAAAATTCCAGGCCACGCCCGCCCGGAGCGTGCGGCCTGGTGACGGCGCGATGTCCTTCAGGAAGGACGCATGCTCCCGAACCACCTGATCCGTCAGGTTTCGGCCCTCGACGAACAGTCGAAGGTCGCGCGCCTCGATCGGCTTGAAGCTGACGCGGGCGTTGATGGTCGTATAATCGCTCGTCGGTAGTTCGAAGGTCGTGATCCGGTTCTGCTCACCGACGTAACGCACCTCGAGCTGGGCGTTGAACCGGGTGTCTTCCCAGATGGCGCGGCCGGTCACCGCGTAAGGCGGAATGCGGGCGATGGGCTGACCTGCCGTGCGCGCATGCACGTAGTCAAAGGTTGCCTCCAGCGTCAGGCTTCGGTCGGCGTCACGCCAGACGGCATACGATCCCTCGATCTCGCCGCCGTAGAAGGTGGCATCCGCCTGGGTAAAGAGGAAGACCGGAAGCTCGCCATTGGGATCGATGGTCCCGGCGTCATCGACGAGCGTCCCGGTGGGGGCCTGCTCGATGAAGCCGTCATAGCGGGCGCGATAGACATGGGCTTCCAGGCGCGCGCGCTCATGGGTCCAACGCAGCGTGGTTTCCAGCGAGAACACCTTCTCAGACTTGAACGTGGGATCACCGATCTCGTAGGCTCCCGTTCCGGCATGCGGGCCGTCAGCGAACAGTTCGAATTCCGTCGGCGCACGGCGATTGTGCGCAACGCTGAGACCGATGAACACGTCCGCTACCGGTCGCCAGAACACCCCGCCCGACGCCGAGACATTGGTAAAGCTGCGGCGATCATCGGTGGTCGCCCAATTCAGGCCGACAGCCCGGGCTGCGGGACTGGTCGGCCGCCCTTGCAGCGTGGCATCGATGCTGCGGCGGTCCAGACGCAGCCCGCCATCAATGCCCCAGCTTTCACGTTCCAGCTTCTGCAGGGCAAAGACGCCAAGTTCATCGATCTTGACCGGCGGGATGAACGCCTCGTCTCCGATGGCTTCAAAGTCGCGCACCAGACCCTGAAAGCCGACCGCACCCTGCCAACCATCGCGCTCTCGCTGCACGAGTTCGAAACGGCCTTCGGCGCCTTGTGATTTGAAGATTGTGCCGATGTCGCCAGTGTCGACGGCGACCTCGGCATGCTTGTAGTCGGCGTATCCGACCGAGAAGCGAGCACGATCAAAGGGTCCGAGGTCCAGTCCGGTCTCGCCGCGAGAATCGACCCGGGTCTGTTGAAGATCTATGTAGGCAGGCCCTTCGACGGGCGGTGCGGTGAGCAGGATCTGGGCATAAGGAACCCCGTACTGCGTTTCTGTACGCTTGACGGACAGGCCGATGTAACCGTCAGCGCCGATATAGGAAACGCCTGCGCCATAGGCCGTCAGATCAACGCCGGAGTTCAAGACCCGGTCGCCCGGCAGCGCGACGACGCCGCTTGCCCGCTCAAGGCGCTCCGAGACCGGCCGGCCACCGGCCTCATAGTCCTGGCTCTTGCGCTTTACGCCGTCGACCACAAAGGCAAACGGACCCGTGCTGGCTTTCAGGTTGGCCGAGGTGGAATAGCTGTCGTCCGCCGAGCCCCAGGACGCGGCCACATGCCCTTCCAGACCGTTCTTCGCCAGGCTGGTGGGCACCCGGTCGTCAATTATGTTGACCACGCCGCCGATCGCCGAGCCGCCATAGGCCAGGGTCGAGGCCCCGCGCAGGACCTCGATGCGGCTGGCCTCGCTGGGTTCCGACGCGACCGCGTGATCCGGCGACAGCGAACTGGCATCCACCAGGCCGACCCCGTTCTGCAGGATCAGTACCCGCGGCCCCGACAGGCCCCGGATGATCGGTCGGCTGGCGCCTGGCCCATAGAACGTCGAGCGCAGGCCGGCCATGCCGTTCAGCACGTCGCCCAGACCCACGGCTGGCACGGTCTGCAACTCGGTCCGGCTGACGATGTTGACGCTGGTCGTCGCAGAGTCGATCGACACCGGGTAGGGCGCGCCAGTGACAATCACCTCGGACACGTCCGTGCTGCGCTGTTCCGCCGCCTGGGCGCCGACCGCGATCAGGCACGCCGAGGCAACCGAGCTTATGAGCAACAATCTGGCGTGCATGGGCAGTATCGAAACTCCGGTGGATCACGCCAGATTAGGTATGTTATATCATATCAAAAGCCAACGGAAATCGGCGATGGCGATGGCGCTCGAATTCATGCCCCTGACGGAACTGCTGCCGTGTTGTAGTGACACCGGACGATCGGGATCGGGAGAGAACTGAACGCCATGAGTTTCCAGACACCGGTCACCCTGCGAGGTCCGCTGCGACAGTCGCGCCAGATGCTCTCCGACCAGGAATACGGCGGCCACGCCTCGATCCACGATGACGCCATGGCCGAAAAGCTGGGGTTCCGCGCCGGCCCCATCGAAGGGCCAACCCATTTCAGCCTGTTCCCACCGCTTCTGCAACAGATCTGGGGCCAGGCCTGGTTCGAGCGTGGCTGCCTTTCGGCCCACTATCTCAACATGGTGGTCGAGGGCGAAGATGTCCGCGCCTTTGCCGATATTCCAACGAAGGGTGCGACCACGACACGGGTCTGGGCGGAGAAGGCCGATGGCACGCCCGTGCTCGAAGCCAGCGCCAGTTTGATGCCCGACGCCGGTCAGACGCTGCTGGAGCGACGCATGGCGGACCTTCGCCCGCCGGGCAGACTTTTGATCCTGGGAGACCTCAGTGTCGGCATGAAGGGCGCGGTCGATGAGCGGGTTCGGATGGACCCGGACCAGCACATGGGCGCGCTCTATCCGTTCAGCCTCAACCAGAAACTGGCCGCCATCACCGAGACGTCGCCCTGGTACGCCGACCCGGCGAGCTCGCCCTGGGGCCGGGCGATCATCCCCCTGGAGATGATCAGCGTCCTGGCCGAATACTCGAGCCATCAGGCGAAATTTCCCGTCAAGGGGCCGGCCGTGGGGCTGTTTGCAGATCAGGAAATCCGCCTGTTCGATGGGCCGCTGTTCGTCGGCGAGGACTATGTGATCCGCCGCGAGATCGCCGCACTGGCCGAGAGCCGGCGCACGGAATCCTACTGGGTCCGCACGCGTATTTTTGACGCATCAGGCAAGCGACAGGTGGCCGAGATGCTGCTCAACCACGCGACCCTCAAGGACTCCTACGCGGGCTACGCCGAGGCCTGATCGGTACAGGTCAAGGTCGCTACGGGGTCGCGCGGCTCAGGGTGAGCTTTGCTGTCACCGCGTGAAGTCCTTTCAGGATCCTGGTTCGCTCGGAGGCCTTGAACGTCTGGCCCTGCGCGCGCAGCAGGGTCAGTGTCGCCAGGTGCACATCGACGGCGTCCCAGTCGCAAAGACCATGTTGTTGGCAGACGGACGCCAGGTCGCAAACCGCCCGGGCCGCTTCGTCAAGCCCGGAGCCCGGCAGGCCCGAACTGGCTTCAATGATCTCCAGCGCCAGATCATAGAGTGCGCCGAGGTCTTTGCCCTGCCGCCTTGCGCCATCTGCGCCGAAGAGCCGATGCAACTCGGCCAGTTTGGCGTCAACGATTCCGAGACTGACAGCGCGCAGCCCGTCCATCGATTTCTCGGCAAGCTTGACGGCTTCACCGGCCGCCATTCCGCCTCGGGACTGAGCCCGCGCCGCAAGGGTGTTGGGAACCCGCACAATCACCGCCGCCAACGCCATGCCCCTCCAACACAAGAGGGTATCGGGCGAACGCCCAACTCAACTCTTGATCGCGCCTGGATCAATTAACAACTGATTCTCTATCAATCTCCTAACGTCAACTGCGGACATCCCCAGCCAGTCCGAAAGGACCTGTTCATTGTGTTCGCCCTGGTGCGGTGCCGGGCCACGAACGCCGCTTTTGGCGTCCGAGAAGCGATAGGGCGATTGCGGGATCGGGCGTGTGCCGCCGGCGCGGTCGTCGATGTCCACGATTGATCCCCGGTGTTTCAGCGTCGGCTGGTCGCGGAGTTCTGCGCCGGGCCGGACCTGGCCCCAGGCCGTGTTCATCCGGTCCATGGCGGACTCGACGTCGGGCCAGGTCTTGAGCGCACCCAGATAGTCCTCGATCACTCTGCGACGCGTTGCGACCTTGGTGTCGAAGTCCATGGCCGACGTGGTAGGATCGGCCACCTCCAGTTTGGTGGTCATCAGGCGCCACAGCAGGCGGATGTCCGATGACACCAGGATCGGACCCGCACCGGTTTGCCAGACTTCATTCGGCAAACCCATGGTGCTTTCAGAGTCCTCAAGCTCGTAGTGAATCTGGTCGTCGGTCACGAGGGTAGCGTCCACCATCGCCATGTCGATGTGTTGCCCGAGGCCCGTCCGCTCGCGCAGGATGACCGCTGACAGGACGCCGATCAGGCCATGCAGCGAAGCGTTGGTGTCGGCCACCGACAGCGGCAGTTCGCGGGCCGGGAGCTTGTCGCGCCGCACCGCGCGCGCCAGCAGCCCAACCTCGGCGTGAACAATTGGCGCGTACGCCGGTCGCTTGGATTCCGGACCATTGGCCCCGAAGCCCGAGATCGACAGCATGATCAGCCGGGGATTGATCGCCTTGAGCACATCATAGCCAAACCCAAGCCGCGGCATGACATCGGGGCGATAGTTCTCGATCAGAATGTCGGCCTGACGCACCAGATCGAACACCAGCTCCTTGGCGCCCGGCGCGCGCAGGTCGATGGAGATGTTGCGCTTGCCGGCATTTTGCTGGTGGTAGTAGCCGGGGACACCGCCCACCACCTTGCCCCAGAACCGCGTCACGTCGCCGTCCGGCGGTTCCACCTTGACCACGTCGGCGCCCAGGTCACTCAGCATCCGCCCCGCGAACGGTCCGGCCAGCACCCGCGAGAAATCCAGCACCTTGAGGTTGGCCAAGGGGTACTGCGCCAGGTCGGTCGTCATGTTGCGAGCCTCACATCAGGAAATCGAAACCGGTCAGCGACCCGGGGCAACGACCTCGGGTCAATACATACCTGAACCCCGTCATCCCGGACGGACACCCGCGAAGGCGGGTGGTAGATCCGGGACCCAGCGGCCCAGCGCACTGCTCTGGGTCCCGGCTCTTCGACCTGCTGGCGCAGGCCTGCGGCCGGGATGACAGAGGATTTATGCTCTGGTTAACTCAGGTTCCCCTCCGTAAATCAGCGGCCCTGGAAAACCGGCGCGCGCTTGTCCACAAACGCCTGTGACGCCGCCTTGTGATCCTCGGTCATCATGGTGCGGATCATGTGGATGGCCTCTGAATCCAGCACCTCGGACAGGGTGCCGTGGTCGGCCGTGTTGAGGTTCTTCTTCATGTGCCC
The DNA here is from genome assembly GCA_031379795.1 of Alphaproteobacteria bacterium. Classification (GTDB taxonomy): domain Bacteria; phylum Pseudomonadota; class Alphaproteobacteria; order Caulobacterales; family Caulobacteraceae; genus Phenylobacterium. The sequence continues at coordinate 3,185 of JANNFM010000192.1, read as the reverse complement.
GATGGCCACGGTCGGCAGGCCGGCCAGCCGTTGGGCCAGCTCGCTTGCCGCCTGTGCCAGCTCTTCGGCCGGCACCGCGCGGTTCACGATCCCCAGCGACGCAGCCTCCTTGCCGGTGATCACGTCGGCCATGAAATAGAGCTCGCGGGCCTTGGCCGCGCCTACCAGATGGCTGAGGAAATAGCTGCCGCCATAGTCGCCCGACACCCCCACTTTCGAGAACGCCGTGGTCAGCTTGGCCCCGTCAGCAGCGATCCGCAGATCGCACGCCAGCGCCATCGACAGGCCCGCGCCCGCCGCCGGGCCGGGGATCACCGCCAGCGTCGGCTTGGGCATTTCATGCAACCAGCGGCTCACTTCCATGCCGGTCCGGAGGCTATGCAGACGCTGTTCGAAGCTCGGGCCAGGCCCCCCGCTTGCGCCCCGGCCGGTGTCGGCGGCAAAGCCCTTGACGTCACCCCCGGCGCAGAACGCGCTGCCCGCGCCGGTCAGCACCACCGCCCGAACCCTGGGATCGGCGGCCAGCCGCGGCACCGCCTCGGCCAGCGCGGCCATCATCGGGCCACTCAGGGCATTGCGTGCCTCGGGTCGGTTCATGGTCAGTGTGGCGACGCCGTCGTTCAGCGTCTCAAGCAGGTGGTCGGTCATGGTTTCCTCAGGTCGTTCTTGTGTGGTCGCTAGGTCTACTTGCCGGAGAACACCGGCTTGCGCTTCTCGAAGAAGGCCGTGCGGGCCTCCTTGGCGTCGTCGCTGGAAAACGCGATCCGGATGTTGGCGACCTCATAGCGCAGCTGCTGCTCCATGTCGGTGCTCTCCATCGATTTGACCATGCCACGCTTCAGCAGACGCAGGGTGATCGGCGACCACTCGCACAGTTGCTGGCAATAGGCCTGTAGCCGGTCCTGGAACTTGTCGTCGTCGACGACCTCGCCGGCCATGCCCAACGCCACGGCCTCTTCGCCCAGCGCCGTGCGGTTTTCCATCATGAAGCGCATGGCCTTCTCATAGCCCATGGCCTGCGGCAGGGTGATGGTCAGGCCCGCGTCCGGCGAGCCGCCAATCCGGGTATAGCCGGCCATCAGCCGCGCACTGCGCGCCACCAGCCGCACGTCAGTGGCCATCGCCAGGCCCAGGCCCGCGCCCACCGCCACACCGTTGATCCCGCCCACGACCGGCTTGTCGCAGCGCTTGCGGATCGACAGCAGGAACTGGCCCACCCAGCCGATATCGTCCAGTTGAGAACTCTGCGGGGTCAGCGGCGAAAATCGCTCTCCGCCCGACAGATCGAGCCCGGCGCAAAAGCTGTCGCCACTGCCCGTAATGGCGATCACCCGCACATTGTCGATGCCCGCCGCCTCGTCGACCGCGCCGATCACGGCCCAGGCCAGCTCGGTGCTCAGCGCATTCTTCTTGTCCGGGCGATTGAGCGTGATGGTCCGCACGTGGCCCACATCGGAAATCTTGACCAGGTCAGTCATCGGCGAAAATCCTCCCGGATCATCGTTCATCGCGATCCTGCTCTAACTCATAGCCCAGGAGTGAGCCCGTGCAGAAGTCCCCGCGTGACACCGCTTGCCCAAGCGTCAGTTTGACAAGGGTTCCCACCCAAGGCGTATGAACAGTGATGCTGCTCGAAAAATCCCGCATCGCCCGGATTATTTCCGATCTCCGCAAGCGCCCAGGTGCGGTGCTGGCCTCCTCACTGGCGCTTGCGCTGGCCCTGACCGCGCCCGCAACCGCCTTCGCAAAAGCCGCCCCCAAAGCCCCCAATATCGTGCTCGTCGTGATCGACGACGGTGGCTACACCGACCTCGGGGCCTATGGCAGCGAGATCGCCACCCCCAACATCGACGCCCTGGCGGCGCGCGGGGCCCGGTTCTCCAACTTCCACGCCTCGCCCATGTGCGCGCCGTCGCGGGCCATGCTGCTGACGGGCGTCGACAGCCATACCGCCGGCATCGCCAACCTGCCCGAAAGCACCCCGGACGAACACCGCGACGTCGCCGCCTACCGCGGCCGACTGGCGAAGAACGTCACCACGGTCGCCACGCTCCTACAGAGCGCGGGCTACCACACCTCGATGGCCGGCAAGTGGCACCTGGGCCATGGCCCTGGCGACCTGCCCAACGCCCGTGGGTTCGATCGCTCCTTCGCGCTCGATGCCACCGGCGGCGACAATTTCCAGAAGCGGCCCTACCTGCCGCTCTACAAGACCGCCGACTGGTTCGAGGACGGCAAGCCCGCCGATCTGCCCAAGGACTTCTATTCCTCGAAGTTCCTGGTGGACCGGCTGATCGGCCACATCAACTCGGCGCCAAAGGACGGCAAACCCTTCTTCGCCTACCTGCCGTTCCTGGCCATCCACATCCCGACCCAGGCCCCGCAGGCCTATGTCGACAAATACAAAACCGCCTACGCCCACGGCTGGGACGTCCAGCGTCAGCGGCGCCATGACGGCGCCGTGCGCACCGGCCTGATCGCGCCCGGCACGCCCATGGGTCCGGCACCGGCCAACGTGACGGCCTGGAACAAACTGTCACCAAAGGAACAGCAGGTGGCCGCCCGCCACATGGCCGTCAATGCCGGCATGCTGGAAGCGATGGACGCCCACTTCGGACGGCTTGTCGCCCACCTGAAACGTACCGGTCAGTACGACAACACCCTCTTCGTCATTCTGTCCGACAACGGCCCCGAGGCCGGCGACCCCGCCGCCCAGCCCCTGTTTCGCCTGTGGCTTAGTGCGGTCGGCTATTCCTCGGCCCTCGACCGGCTAGGCAGCCGCGGCGCCTTCTCAGCGATTGGCCCCGGCTGGGCCAGCGCCGCGGCCGCACCCGGCGCCCTGTTCAAGTTCTATGCGTCGGAGGGCGGAACCCGGGTGCCGCTGATCATCGCCGGGCCCGGTGTGCAGCCCGCCACGGCGCGGGCGTTTTCGTTCATCACCGATGTGACCCCGACCCTGCTGGACTATGCCGGCGTCGCCCCCGCTCCGGCGCCGTCTGCGCCGCTGGTGGGAAAGACACTGCGGCCGCTCCTCAGCGGGGCGGCGGCTACGGTCTACGGTCCGGCCACGCCCGTCCCAATGGAAGCCGCCGGCGACATCGCCGTCTTCAAGGGCGACCTGAAGCTGACCAAGAACGCCGGCGCGCTCGGCTCGCCGAAGTGGCGCCTCTACGACATCGTCCGAG